>JALONW010000288.1 GCA_025454725.1 Anaerolineae bacterium | reverse complement strand
CAGACAATGGTTTCTACGCACCAGCCAATACCGCCATCTACGTCGATGCCCAGTTTAATCGCCCCGGTGAAGGCTTTACGTGGTGGCGCTTGGCCTCGCGCCCGGCGATTCTGTCAATCAACCCCAGCGCAGGGTTTAGCACACCAACCGTCAACTGGGTGCGTGAAGACTTTGTGCGCGAGGAAGGAGCTTGTGAGAGCCTGCCAGAAGTAAGACCCTAAACCTGTGATGCTGCTATTCCGGCAAAACACACGTTTTGCCGGAATAGGCTGGCACCGTTCGGCTGAAAAAAACGAGAGATTCACCCTAATCTCAGCCAATCGTGATACCATTCACAATAACGTTTATCGTTAGTGGGTGGAAGGTCAAAAACACGATGCGCCCGGATTATGATGTGATTATTGTGGGTGGACGGCCTGCCGGTTCGACATTGGCGGCGCGTTTGGGAAAACAAGGTTTGCGCGTGCTGATGTTGGAGCGCAGCACATTCCCAGAACTCCCGGCGGTGAGCTGTCCGATGATTAATGCTTCGACGATGGACATGCTCGATGAGATTGGGGCGGATGAGTCAGCTTACGCCCGTGGGACACCTAAAATCCGGCGCGTGGTTCAGGCGTTGGGCGCGGGTCTGACCCTGCCGTTTGATTGGCCAGCCTATAAAGGGCGTGATTACGCTTACGCAATTGACCGCGCCCGTTTTGACGAGGCACTTTGGCACACTGCGCTGTCGTACCCGTCGGTGCAAGGCCGCCAAGATTTCAACGTCACAGACATCCTCGTTGAAGATGGACGGGTGCGCGGGGTGGTCGGCATGGGCGCGGACAAGCAGACCGTTCGGTTGACTGCGACCCTGACCGTCGGCGCGGATGGGCGCTACAGCACCCTCGCCCGAAAGGTCGGTGCGCAGGAGCGCCACCGTCACGAAGAACATCCGACCAGCACACTCTACGCCTACTGGAAGGGCGTGCGCGCCTACGATGATAGTGGCGACGCGATGGCGGCGGCCTACGGCGGTAATGCCGGGCTGGGCTATTTGCTGATGGACAGCGCCGACGGGACGACGGCCGTGGTGGTCGAGGGGCGAGCTGACCGTTTCGAGGGGCAGCCCGACAGCGGCGAAGCGCTCTATCTGCGCTTGCTGCGTGAGAACCCAGAGGTCTGGGCGCGGGTGGATGGCGCGGAGCGCATCACCACAGTGCGCGGGATGAAGCGCATTGGCAACCTGTACCGTCAGGCGGGTGGGGCGGGCTGGGCGCTGGTTGGTGATGCTGTGGTTCAGCAGGACCCGCTGGACGGGCAGGGCATCTATAACGCGGTCTATACCGCCAAGTCGCTGGCGTGGGCCATCCGCGATTGGCGCGCTGGCAATAAGACGTGGGACGAGGCGGTCGAATGGTACGACGACACGGTGATGGCGCGCACATTTGGTATGTACCGCCAGCTCCTCGACCGTGTGGAGGCCAGCCTGTATACCGAACTGCCACAAGAGACCGCTGCGATGCTGGCGCGCTGGACGCTTGATGACCCGCTGCTCAAGGAAGTGATGGGCAAGTTTATCACGCGCCAGATTCCGGCGGAGGCGATGCGTTTCATCACCCCCGGCCTGTTGGTGAGTTCAGTAGTGCGCGGCGGTCTGCGTGACCTGCGCCAGCGCCTGACGGGGCGTTAGCTCCCGCGCAGCCATGTCCCATCGCGCCAGAAAAAGTAGATATTTTCCTGCTGAACGGTGTCACTGAAGGTCATCCGGACATTAGCGATGATGGTTGGTGCGCCGTCCGGCCCGTCGATGATGTCGTTGGTCGATACGCTGATGTCGTCGGGTATGGGGGTAGGGCTGCCAGCGCGCTCGGTGACACGGTTCACCATCGCTGGGTCGTACAGCCGGTAAACTAGGTTTGTGTCGATGCGGATATATTCGGCCTCTAGGTTTAGGCGGTAAGCGAAGAAGTGCGACCAGTTCAGATTGGCGGCGCGCACGTCGGTCTGATTGACGGCAGTCAGCACGCTGTCGAGGCGGCTTTCGGGCGTCAGGGCGCGGATGAGGACGCCGATGCTGGGGCGTCCGCTGATTTCGGCCATGCTCTGGATGAGGGTTGAGCCGCTGTCGATGCCGATGAACTGGCCGACCAGCCACGTCCGCGTGGCGTCAATGAGGTATCCGGGGTCGGTGGTCAGGTTGAACGACCCGCTGCTGCCCTGCGATGCGCCAATCAGCCGCTGCGCGACGCCGTTAGCGACCGTTTCCAGCGTCCGCCCGCTGAACGGTTGGTCAGAGCGTGCGCCGACGATATAAGGCGACTCGACGGTGAATGTCCAATCGCTGCCGGTGCCATTGCCCCAGCCCCAATTGGCGTAGAGGTCGGCACTAATGTCGATGGTGATGTGGGGGAGGTCGCCGCACTGAAGAATCGGGCCGCAGGTGCTGGCGACCCAACCCTCGACCCGCAGACCAACCACCTCTGCCAGCGCCGCATCGACATCGCGGTAGCTGACGGTCACGTTTTGGCCGCGTAATTCCTGCTGCCGCCCCCAGAAGGTGTAATCGGGTGGGACGCGCCGCCAACCTTCTTCATAGCGCCAGTAAAACCACGCTTGGCTGTAGGGCGTACCGTTGTCCGTCCATTCGACGATGGCGCGCCCTCGTGTGCCGTCGATTTCGATGTCGCGGACGTTGCCGGTCAGCTCGAGCGTCCCGGCCAGCTTGCCGTTCTGGAAAGCGTCGAATACCTGTGACTGATAAATCAGCCAATCATCGGTGGCGCTGCGCTGGATGGCGTCGAACGCCAGCCGGTCGCCGAGGCGTAGGGCGGCAAACTCGGCTTCGATGGTGTCGCGCAGCAGCGATTCAATATAGGCGTTGGCGTCGTCTAAGCGCCAAGCGATGACCGCCCAAACCACGCCTAATCCGGCGGCAATGCCGAGCAGTAGGGCGATGAAGCGCATACGCATGGAGCGGCGTTGGCGGCGTTGGTTGGGGTCTTCGGTGGCGACGGTGCGCCCACCGGGGGAGGTATTTACCTCCCAATCAAGGCGGATTCCCATCGGGTCTCTCCTTTTTAGATGTGTTTATTGCGGGCGGGATAGGGTGAATGAGAAGAATGGGTCCGACAGCTTCGCATATTTCCTAGACGATTGCCATCAAGGTTTCAGCGGGCGGGCAAGCCTTGCCCCTACATTGATTTCTCATCTTGGCGACCCGAAATCTACGGGTTGAACGACCGTTTTCGCCCTTCTACCTATTTTCCCCAAATTCTCCCTTGTGTGGCGTATTTACAAACACCCTCTCATCACTTGCAACCCCGAAGCAAGGTCATTTCGTGATTCACTGAAATTACACTTACCCTCAAGGCACGCGGACTTCTTCGGACAGCGGCCCCATAATACCGTTCTCGTTGAGCGCTGCGACGGCGATGCTTTGGAAGGGCGCAAAGCAGGTGCAGTCCCAAGCAGTCTGACCGGGCGGGGCGGGGAACTGGTCATCGAACGTGATAGCGCCGCGGCTTCTCAGCGCGACGATGTAGCCAGTTGCGCCTTCTACAGGTTCCCAGACCAATCGGTGACTATTGTCCTCACCCAGCCGGATAACAATGTTGTCGGGGGGGGGCATACCATCGGACAGCGCCAGCACAGTCGTGATGATGGTGCGTGTGCTGCGGCGCAGGTAATCGAACTCGACGTATTCGATGGTGTCGCGTCCCTCACGCCGGGGGGTGTCTTCCAGCGCCTCGATAATGCGGATGGCGGGTATCCCGACCTCATGGAACGAGAAGTGGTCACCGAAGCGGCCTTCTCGGTCAATGTCCTCGACGAAAATGAGCTTGAGGTCGGTCGAATAGTTGTCGATGATGAAGTCAATCATGCGCGCCATCTGGCGTGAGGCCGACTCGGCGGGTGGTGCGCTGAAGATTCGCAGTTCGCGGTCGTTAATATTGCCCTGTGCGTCGTTGTTGCTGCCGATGGTGTCGATGTTAATCATCAGCTTGATGGGGATGTTGTAGCCGATGATATAGTCGGCTACGAATTTGCGGCTGCCCTGCCGGTTGACCTCTTCAGCGGCGAACAGCACGAAAATCATGGTGGTTCGCGGCCTGATGGTGCTGAGGACACGCGCCATCTCTAGCATTGCTGCAACGCCAGAGCCGTTGTCCACTGCGCCGGGGGCGAAGCCGCTGCTGTCGTTCAGGTCATCAGTGCGGCTGTCGTAGTGCGCGCCGATGACGATGGCCGGGGTGTTGGGCAGCGTCCCGTTGATGATGCCGACGATGTTTTGTTGGTTGGTCTGCACCCCATTATGGAAGGCCGTAAACGGGTGGGTGAAGGCTTGGAAGTTCCCCTGTGAGTCGTTCTGAATCTGCTGGAACTCGCTGTACAGCCAGCGCGCTGCCGCGCCCACGCCCTCGGTCTCGGAGGTCTGGGACGAGTTGACGTGGCGCGTGTAAAACCCTTGCAGACGGGCGACGTGGTTGTACAGTCGGTCCTGCGACACCTCGTTGAGGAGGGCATAAAGCTGCGCGCCGACCGGGGCAGCACTCACCACGCTCGAAGTGGCGGTCGCCTCTTGGCCGGGGACAGGTGTGCTGTAGCCCAACGTGGGGAGCGGCTCATCGGTGATACGCGCTTGGGGCATGAGGGTCGGTGGGGCGTCGTCGCTGGTCAGGTTACAGCCGGTCAAAGCGGCGACCAATACGAACAGGCAGGAAAGGATAAGTTTGCTACGCATGGCGGGGATGTACCAACTCACCTTGTCGATGGCCTGCATTTTAGCATACGCGGGCGCATTTTAAGCATGAGCGTACCCTGTCCGTCGGGTTGACGGGTGCATAGCGCCATCTGTGGGACGTTATTTGTACTGACGTGAGGCCAGCCGACCGATGAAGTTGGGGAACAGCCGGTTTGCCAGCACAATCAGGCGGTCAATCCAGCGCAAATTGACCGTATCCTGCGGCTTATCGAGTGTGACGCGCACGATTCCATCGGCCACGAAGTCGGCGCTCATGACTGGGATGCGCCCAGTGGCAGAGCGCTTGCCTCCGCCCAGTCGGTTATCGTTAAAACCCGTCTCGGTGCGCCCAATCCGCAGGTCGGTCACCCGGATGTTGTCGGGCTTGAGTTCAAAGCGCAGTGAGCGTGCCAAGCTGCTGACAAAGGCTTTGCTGGCAGCATAGGTGGCCGCGTAGGGTGAGACGAGGTTGAACACAATCGACGAAACCAGCACGATATGACCGCCCTTGTTGCGGCGCAGGTGCGGCACGCTGGCGCGCACGGTCAGCATGAGGCCGTCGATGTTGGTGCGAATCAGCGTGTCGAGGTCGCTCCACTCGGCGTCAGCCACGGGGCCGCGATGACCCAGCCCAGCGTTGGCGATGACAATATCGAGCCGCCCAAACTCCTCGACGGCGCGCAGGGCAACCCGGTTCATGTCCCCTTCTTGGCGCACATCAGCGCTGACGGGTAGGAATGTGCCGGGCAGTGACTTGGCCGCCTCGACCAGCGCTTGCAGTCGGGTGACATCCCGCGCCGTCCCGATGACC
>JALONW010000020.1 GCA_025454725.1 Anaerolineae bacterium | reverse complement strand
GTAATCCTAGCAGACAAGATTGGGCGTTGATTGCGCTGAGGCTCGGCGCAGTGATGGCCGCCAACGCGCTTGTTTGGCTCTTAAACGGGGCGCTCCCGGCCAATTTCGATGCCCTACTCACGCCCGGCCTCATCGTGTTGGCCGCAGCAGGGGTGATGGTGGTCGGCCTGTTGGTGCGCGACCTGCAAGACTTTTTACCTGCCATCCTCTTGGTGACCGGTGCGGCCACCGCTGGCGGGCTGACGATGATGATTCCCGACCAGATTTACCCACTGGTGGGTGGCCTGACCGCGCTGGCGGCGCTGGACCTGCTGCGCCTGCGCTGGCCGCTGTCATTCCTTGCGCCGGTGGCAGTCATCGGTGGCGCGGGTGCGGCGCTTTACCTCACCCAGCCCGGCCTCGTGTTCGACCCGTTCATCGCGCCCATCGGCGCGCTGGTGGTGGCGTCGCTGGTGCTGTGGGGTTGGGGAGGTATACAGTCGCGCTGGGGGGATGATGGGACGGGTAAGCTCAAGCGTCAGGTCGCCACCTATACCCGCCAGCTTGAGGACGCCCGCGAGATGATGCGCGCCGTGGTCGAGGTCTCGACCGCCCTCAGCTCGCAGAGTACCGTCCGCGTGCTGGAACAGGCCATGACGGTCGGCCAGCTCGCCCTGAGGAAGGGCAGCAGCGGCGGCGGCATTGTCTCAATCATCTTCCTGTACAGCGCGGTCGATGACAGCTTGCAGATTTTTGACCAGCGCGGCCTCAACCGCCTTGACTTAGACCGTGTACCCGCCGGAAAATCTGGCGTCATCGGGGAGGCGTTGGCCGAAGCCGCGCCTGTCATCGGTGGGCCAGCCGCCCAAGACCCCGAACTGTCGGAGTTTGGGTCGCTGGCGCGAGCGCAGTCATTGTTGGCAATCCCCCTGCGCGCCGAATATGTCAATTATGGGGTGATGGTGTTCGCCAGCGCCGACGAGAAGGCCTTCACCGCCGACCGACTGGACCTGATGACGGCGCTCGGCACGCAGATTACCGTCTCGCTGCAAAACGCCACGCTCTACAACAACCTGAAACAGGAAAAAGAGCGCCTGATGCAGGTCGAGACCAACGCCCGCCAAGCGCTGGTGCGCGACATGCATGACATCCCCACCCAGACCATCTCGGCGGTGACGATGCGCGCCGGGGTCGCCAAGCTGATGGTGGAGCGCAACAAGACCGAGACCCTGCTGTCCGAGCTGAACGCCATCGAGTCGATGGCGCGGCAGGCCAGCGAAGAAATCCGCCATGTACTGTTCAAGCTGCGCCCGCTGGCGCTGGAATCGCAGGGCGTGAGCGCCGCGCTCGACCAATTGGCTGAAAAGACCCGCAAGACCTACGGCCAAAATGTCGTGCTGCGCTGTGATGAGCAGGTCGATAATGTGTTGGAACAGGACGCGCAGGATTCGCTGTTCTTCATCGTCGAGGAGGCTGTTTCCAACGCCCGCAAGTACGCCAAAGCCGACACCATCCGCATCGACGTGCAGCTCCGCGACGGTCAGGTCTGGGCGCGGGTGGCCGACAACGGGCAGGGCTTCGACTTAGAGGCCACCCAGTCCGAATATGAAAACCGGGGCAGCTTCGGCATGATTAACCTGCGCGAACGCGCCGAATTGGTCGGCGGGCGCATGTCCATCCAAAGCCAGATTGGGAAGGGGACAGCGGTGACGGTCACGCTGCCGCTTTCGACCAATGAAGAGAATTCCCAAACGCGCCAGCTCACCACCATGCGGCTGGGGTCACGCGCCTCATCCAGCGCGCAGAAGGCCGCCGCCGCGCCCAAACCCCCTCAGCGGCGTACCTTATCGAGGTAGGCGCGGAAACCGTCATAGTCAGCGTGGCTGCGGTTGGTCACGGCAAAGGTCGGCTTGAACCCCTCACCGCAGAAGAAGCCGACCACGCGGTAGCGCCACGGTAAGCCCTCACAGATGAACATTAGCCCCTCAGCAGGGCGGTAGTTCTTCTTTCCCACCATCACCTTACGCACGGTTTCGGCGTCCTCTGGCGGCAGCAGCGGGTACGGTTTGATTTCTTTTACCGCGTCCCAGCCGACGGTGGTCGGGCTGCCCGGCCACGGCTGGAGGGTTATCCCGTCGGGCGATAGGGTGACGGGCGGGGTGTTCGAGGCCATCAGCACCAGCGGCAGCACCAAGACCAGCGACAGCAGCGCCGAGACGACGAACATCCCGGCGCTGGGGATGCTGAAGGCCAGCACCACTTGAAGCGGCGAACTGACCAGCAGCAGCGCCGAAAGCGCGAGGGCGGTCATCTGGCTGAGGCGGTAGGCTTGCGGACTGCGCGACGCGACCGTATAGGGGGGTAGGGTCATGGTGGCGCTTAGATGACCGCTGGCATGTGGTAACCCTGACCGGGGATGGTGATGATGTAGACCGGCACGCGGGGGTCATCCTCGATTTTCTGGCGCAAGCGCGAGATGTTCACGCGCAGCACCGAAAAGTCGCCGGTGTAACCCTCACCCCACACGGCGCGCAGCAGTTCGTCGTAGGTGACGACGTTGCCCGCGTTCTTCATCAGCGTATGCAGCAGCGCATACTCGATGGGCGTGAGGTGAATTTTCTTGCCGCGCATGGTGGCGCGCCGGTGCGGGATGTCCAGTTCCAGCCGCCCGACCACGATACGCGTGTCGGACTGCGGGGTCAGTTCGACGCGGCGCATCAGGGCGCGCACGCGGGCGATGAGTTCGGCGTTGGAGAACGGCTTGGCGATGAAGTCATCTGCCCCATTTTCCAGTGCGTTCACCCGGTCGCGGTCGCCGCCCGCGCCGCTGACCACAATCAGCGGGACGAACGAGTTGGCGCGCACCTTGCTCAACAGCGACATCCCATCCATATCCGGCAGGCCGAGGTCAAGCAGCACGAGGTCGGGCATCTCGGAGGCCATGTACTCGACGGCGTTCTCAGCCGAATCGGCGATGGCGGTCTGGTAGCCCAGCGTCTCCAGCAGGTCGGACAGGGTGTCGGCCATGTCCTTATGGTCTTCGATAATCAAGATATTGAGCGGTCGTCCAGTGACGCTTACCATGCCATCCATCCCATCATATAAGGTCGTGGAATCGTATCATTCCTGTTATATCACAAATATCCGTAATTCGCTCATCAAAGGTGGACTCCAATAGGCATTTGTGGGGGTCTAAACGATTACATTTTCGCAACCCCAGCACCTTGAAACGCGCAATAGACCCAGCAGGGTTCTGACACCCAGAAATTGGTCTTGACTCTGGCACGGGCTGGGCGTATCCTTATTGAGTAACAAACGCCGTGCTTGTAGCTCAGTGGATAGAGCATTTGTCTACGGAACAAAGGGCCGGGGGTTCGAATCCCTCCAAGCACACACCTCAAACACCTGCCTAACGGCGGGTGTTTTTGTTTGCCGCACCCACCTGCGCTGTTGAGAATCTAACACGCCGCCGGTATCATCAGGTTATACCGCCCGACAGCCCAGAGAAGCCCACCATGCACAGCTATGACTTCCGCTGTAAGGACTGCCGCACCCGCTACACCCTAGAGGTGCGGACGTATGCCGACTATGACAAGGCCACGCCGACCTGCCCACAGTGCGGCAGCACCAACGCCGCCCGCCTGATTGACCGCGTGGCGATTAAGGCCACCAGCCGTGACTATACCGGCCTGAGCGCCAACGAGATGGTCTCGGTGTTCGACAGCGGCGATGGCCGCCAAGTCGGCGAGATGTTCCAGCAGTTTGGGGACAAGTACGGCGGCGGATTGTCGCCCGACCAAGCCATGCCCTACCACGAGACCGCACAGCGCCTGCTCAGTGGTGAGTCGATGGAGAAGGTCGAACGTGACCTGAGCGCCAACCCACCCCCCGCCATCAAACCCGAATGAGCGCCAAAACCCCCAAGCCCATCGAGCCGTATTTACCCGGCCTGAATGACCCCGACGCCAAAATCCGGCGCGAGGCGGTCAAAGGGCTGCGCCAATCGCGCAACCCCGACGCCCTGCCACACCTGATTGCCGCACTACAAGACGAGTCGGTCGGTGTGCTGATTCACGCCATCCGGGGCTTAGAGGCGTTGGGCGACCCCGCCGCGATTCCGCCGTTGTTGGTGCGCCTGCGCGGCGCAAGCTGCGACGTATGCGATGAAGTGGGCGCAGCGCTGGTCAGCTTTGGGGACGAGGCCGTCCCGCACCTGCTGGCCGCCGTCAGCGACGACCCACATCCCCGCGTGCGCGCCATCGCTATCACCTGCCTGCGTCAGCTCCGCACCGACGGGGCAGTCGAGGCGGCGCTGTCCGGTCTCGACGACCCCGACCCGATGGTCATCCGGTCGGCGCTGGCCGCGCTGTGGCCGATGAAAGATGCCCGCGCTCGTGAGCCGCTGGCGCGTTTCATCGAGTCGCCGCCCGCCGCGCTGTCCGCTGATTCTGACCTGTTTGGCTGGCGGCGTGAGGCCGCGTTCGCGCTGGCTGAATTAGGCGACGAGCGCGCCGTTGACGTGCTGGCCGCGTCGTTTAACCTCCCGCCCGACCAGCGCCGCTGCATCGACACCATCCGCCAACTGGGAAAAATCGGGTCGCCTGCTGTCCGCCCGCTGATTGAAGCCTATATCAACGACGACCCGGAAAGCACGTGCGCATCACAGGCACGCTCTGTGTTGGCCGACCTCGACCGCTGAACCCTCAGCCGTGGGCTGGGGATATTGAAGGGGAAACATGGACTACGACGAAAATAAGGTCGATGAGATGGCGCTGGCGCTGCTGTACCTGACGCTGGGGTCAGATGGGCGCGCTTGGCGGGCGATGGACTGGGGTGTCAGCGACCGGATGTACGCCAAAGGCTGGATTGAGAACCCCAAGAACAAGAATTCATCCTTTGAGCTGACTCAAGCCGGGCGCGAGGCCTGCATCGCGCTGTTTAAGCGACATTTTTCACCCCCAGCGACAGGGGATAATGTGCCGCTGTTCGCCCTGCCCATCGACATGGGGATGCTGGTCATGGCGCACCAGAACAGCCGGGTTGGGGTGGAGGGCGAGACCTTCTACCTCGATTTGGCGACGGGTATCGTGCGCTCAAGCCAGTGGTTTGACGCCGATGAGACCCTCGACCCAGTGCGCTATATCCCCGTCCCTATGCGCGGCGAGGATGACGCGCTGTGGAGCGAAAAACGCGCCAAACGCCGCCTAACCGAGTGGCTGGCATCGCTGGGCGTGTGCGTGAAGTAGGCGAATTCTCCTGTAACCCACCAAAAATTTAACCGACGTTTGTGATAATTTTTTCAATCACGACGACACCGGGTTTGCGCCGGGCTTAACCATAGGGTCAAGCCCGGTTTACTTGGTCATCTGTCCATTGCAAAACGGGGCTTAATCGCCTGCGTAGATATTCCCCGTGGGGTTCAGTTAGTCTTGTGGCCTGCTCACCAAAACAACCACAAGGATTGTCCCCGTGCGTAAGCGTTTACTTGCTCTAACTCTTTCCGTCGTCCTCACCTTGCTGACCTCGCTGGTCGCCAGTGCACAGGACACGGTTTTCCCGGTCACAGTTGAACACAAATACGGCTCGACCACCATCCCCGCCGCGCCGGAGCGCGTGGTGTCGCTGGGCTACACCGACCAAGACGCGCTGTTCGCGCTGGGTGTCCAGCCCGTAGCGGTGCGCCTGTGGTACGGTCAGCCCCTGTTCCCGTGGGCGCTGGAAGCGGCGGACGGCGCGGAGCCGGTCGTGCTGGATATGCCGTTCGGCGCGCTCAACTACGAAGAAATCCTCTCGCTCGCGCCCGACCTGATTATCGCGGTCGATGCGGGCATCACCGAGGAAGAATACGAGTTCCTGTCGCAGATTGCGCCGACTGTGCCGCAGTCGGGCGATTATATCAACTTTGGGATGCCGTGGCAGGAAAAGACCCGCATGATTGGCGAGTCGGTCGGCAAGTTGGCTGAAGCCGAGACGCTGATTGAGGGCATTGAGGCGCAGTTCGAGGCCGCCCGCCAGCAGTACCCCAGCTTTGACGGCCAGACCATCTCGGTCGCTTACCAGTACGGCGCGACCTATGGCGCGTACACCGAGCAGGACGGGCGCGCCCGTTTCTTCACCGAGCTGGGTTTCGTCGTCCCGCAGGAGATGAACGAGCTGGCCGGTGACCAGTTCTATTCGGACATCAGCGCCGAGCGTATTGACCTTCTCGACCAAGATTTGTTGGTGTTCTTGGGGCTGCGCTTCACCGACAACGGGCGCGAGGGCATCGAGTCTGACCCGCTGATTTCCACCCTGAAGGCGTTCGAGGAAGGCCGCGTCGCGTTCATCCCTGAAGAATATGACGACGCGCTGCAGTTTAGTACCGTCCTCAGCCTGAGCTACGCGCTGGACGGGATTATCCCTGTTCTGGCCGAGGCGGTTGGCGCGGAGCCGGTCGAAGTGACTGAAACATTCGAGACCTGCGGCGACGGTGGCCGCCTGTTCCAGCACGCGCTGGGCGAGGCGTGCGTCCCGGCGGGTGTCGAGCGCGTCGTGGCGCTGGAATGGACGCAGGTCGAGGCACTATTGGCGCTGGGCATTCAGCCGGTTGGCGTGGCCGACATCGAAAACTACAACAATTGGCTCAACATCCCGGTGACCTTGGATGCAGGCGTGACCGATGTCGGCACGCGGCAGGAGCCGAATCTTGAGGTCATCGCGGGGCTGGAACCCGACCTCATCCTCGCCGTCAGCTTCCGCACCGGCCAAAACTATGAGCTGTTGAGTGCGATTGCCCCGACGCTGGTGTTTGACCCCTACCCGACTGAAGGCACCCATTACGACGAGATGGTGCAGACCTTCACCACCATTGCAGAGGCCACCGGGCGTACCGCCGAGGCCGAAATCGTCCTCACCGACATGACCGATTATTTCGCGGCGGCGCAGGCATCGCTGGAGGCGGCTGGCCGCGCTGGCGAGACCTTCATCCTGTCGCAGACCTTCGCCCAGAGCGATGTGCCGACCTTCCGCCTGTTCACCCAGAACGCGCTGGCCGTGCAGGTCTTGGAGCGCATCGGCCTGACCAACGCTTGGGACGACGCGCCGCAGCAGTTCGGCTTCAGCACCGTCGATTTTGAGGCGTTCGCCGCCGTGGAAGACACCAACTTCTTCTACGTCGCTCAGGATGATTATCACGAGACACTGACCGCCTCCCCGCTGTGGGAGGGTTTGCCGTTCGTTCAATCGGGACGCGCCTACTGGCTGGGCGGCGATGCGTGGCTGTTCGGCGGCCCGCTGTCGATGCGAGTGGTGGTCGATACCGTCCTGACCACCATGGGCGTCGAACTGCCGCTGGTCGAGTCTGAGACTACTGAAGTGACGTGTGAAGGTGGCCTACGCCTCGTCGAACACAACCTCGGCACGGTGTGCATCCCGGTTGACCCGCAGCGGATTGCGGCCATTGATATTGATGTGGTCTCGTTGATGCGGATGCTGGATGTCAAGCCAGTCGCCTACTACGGTGACGGCTACCGGTCTTGGCTGCTGTCCACGCCGGAATGGGCGGGCGGTGAGGCCTTCATCGAAGGGGCGATTGACGTGGGCTACCCCGGCAACGTCGAGCTGCTGCTGGCCGCCCAACCTGACCTCATCATCACCAACTCGGAAGAAAACTACGACCAACTCAGCGCGATTGCGCCGACCATCTTCTTCGACATTTACGGTACGGACTCAACCCAGTGGGAAGATTTTACCCGCTACATGGGTGACATCCTGAACGTGCGCGAGGAGGCCGAGGCACTCATCACCCAGACCAACGACCGCATCACGGCGCTGGGTGATTACTACCGCACGCAGGCCGGTGAGCCGACCACCTCGGTTGTGCTGTATGGCTCGTATGGCATCCTGTCTGGCGCGCCCTACTTCGTCTACAACCAGATTATGGCGCAGGCGGGCATCGTCCGCCCTGAATTCCAAGCATTGGACAACGAAGCCTATGACGCCGCCAACGATGTTTACTGGGCGACGCTGAGCGTCGAGCAGCTCCCGGTCGTCGATGGGGATGTGCTGGTGATGATGGTCAGTCAGACCGAGGAAGAAATTGCCTTTGCCGAGGAATTGACCAGCAATATGGCCAACGACCCGCTGTGGGGCGCGCTGAACGCCGTCCAGACCGGGCGCTTTTACACCGTCCCGTATCAGCGCTGGATTAGCTTTGACCCGTACTCGGTCAACCGCATTATTGATGACCTGTTCACGACAGTGGTCGGGGTCGATGCGGCAGAAGTCGCCCCGAACCCGTTCGTTTCGGTCGAGTCCAACTAACCGATGGTGACGGCGACCGCCATCGCCCGCCCGCGCAGCACCGCCGTCCGCAAGTGGGGACGGCGCGTGCTGCTGGCGCTGGGTCTGCTCGTGTTCGTCGGGGTGCTGGGCGTGTGTCTGCTGTGGAGCATTACGCTCGGCGCGGCGGACATCACGCCGGAGCGCGTGTTCGACGCGCTGCGCCACATGGACAACCTCGACGCGCTGGACCTCGACCGCGAGACACGCTTCGAATACCTCATCATTCAAACCGTGCGCCTGCCGAGGGTCTTGGCTGGGGCGGTGGTCGGGGCGGCGCTGGCGGTGGCCGGGGCCATCATGCAGGGCTTGACACGCAACCCGCTGGCCGACAGCGGCATCTTGGGCATCAACGCGGGCGCGTCGTTCGCGGTCGTGCTGGCGGTCTACCTGATTGGCGACCCGCCGCTGGCGGTCTACGCCATCTTCGGCTTTATCGGCGCGGGGCTTTCGGCGGGAATCGTCTATGCGCTCGGCTCCTTGGGGCGCGGTGGGGTCTCACCGCTGCGCCTGACGCTGGCCGGTGTCATCCTGACCGCGTTCGTGTCGTCGTTTACCACCGCCATCCTCATCGGCGACCAAGAGACGCTCGAACGCATCCGCTTCTGGACGGCGGGGTCATTGGCTGGGCGCGATATGAATTTGCTCTCGCAGACCGCGCCGTACATTCTGTTTGGGCTGGTCTGCGCGCTGTTCCTCAGCCGCCAGATTACGACCATCAGCCTCGGTGATGATGTCGCGGCGGGGCTGGGGCAGGACACCACTCGAATTAAGCTGTTGGCGGCGGGCGTGGTCGTGCTGCTGGCAGGTGGGGCGGTGGCGCTGGCCGGGCCGATTGGCTTTGTTGGGCTGGTCGTGCCGCACGTCGTGCGCTTCGTGGTCGGCGTCGATTACCGCTGGGTCATCCCGTATGCCGCGCTGTGGGGCGCGTCACTGGTGACGGTGGCCGATGTCGCGGCGCGGGTGGTCATCCGTCCGCAGGAACTGCCGGTTGGGGTGATGATGGCGCTGATTGGCGCGCCATTTTTCATCGCGCTGGCGCGCTGGAAGGTCAAACGCTGATGGCCACCCCCTTGACCACCCCAAAAACTACATGGCTGACGCTGCGCGTCGGCGGCCTGTCCTACCGTATCGACCGACGGGCACTGCCGGTGGCACTGGCGCTGATTGCGTTTAGCTTGGCTGTGCTGGTCTTCAGCATCAGCTACGGCGAATACGACATTTCGCCGGTCGAGGTCGTTCAGACTCTGACCGGCGCGCTCCCCGCCGACCACCCCGACATCCGCAGCTTTAACCTTGTCGTTTTCACCTTCCGCCTGCCGCGCATCCTCGTGGCGTTCTTGGTCGGCGCAGCGCTGGCGACCTCCGGCGCAATCATGCAGGGCATCACGCGCAACCCGCTGGCCGACCCGTATTTGTTGGGCGTCAGCGGCGGCGCGGGCTTGGTGGCGGTGGCCGTCATTGTGTGGCTAAACGCCTCGACCAGTATCCTACCGTTGGCCTCGTTCGGCGGCGCGCTCATCACAGCGCTGGTGATTTACCTCATGGCGTGGAAGAACGGTGGCAGCACCCCGATGCGCCTGATTTTAATCGGCGTCGCTGTCGCGTCCGTGGTCGGGGCGGCCACCACGGTGATGCTGCTGTTCGGAGACATCAACCAAGTCCAGCAGGCTTATGTCTGGCTGACAGGCAGTGTGTATGGCAGCACATGGGAGCATGTGCAGGTCTTGGGCGGGTGGCTGCTGGTGCTGCTGCCGGTCGCGTTTTTATCCGCCCGTTGGCTAAACACGCTCAACCTCGGCGACGACACGGCGCGGGGTTTGGGTGTGCAGGTCGAACGCCAGCGCGTGATTTTATTGGTCGTCAGCGTGGCGCTGGCGGCGGGCGCGGTGGCCGTTTCTGGGACGATTGGCTTCGTCGGGTTGGTCGCGCCGCACGCCACGCGGCGCTTGGTCGGGCCGTCACACGAGGGTTTGCTCCCCGTGACGGCATTGTTCGGTGGGACACTCTTGGTGTTGGCCGACCTCATTGGCCGCTGGGTGATTTCGCCGTCAGAACTGCCCATTGGCATCGTCACCGCCATCATCGGCGCACCGTATTTCCTGTATCTACTCTATCGAGGGCGACATGGCTGAACTCTACGCGGACGGGCTGACCCTAGCCTACGAAGACACCTGCATCATCCAAGACCTGAGCCTGAGCATCCCGCACGGGCAGATTACGACGCTGGTCGGGCCGAACGGCTGCGGCAAATCGACACTTTTGCGCGGGCTATCGCGTCTTCTCAAGCCCAAGCGCGGGAGCGTGCTGCTGGCTGGTCAAGATATCTGGAACATGCCGACCAAGCAGCTCGCCAAGCAGTTGGGCATCCTCCCGCAGGGGCCGGTTGCGCCGGAAGGTTTGACCGTGCATGAGTTGGTGGCGCAGGGGCGTTACCCCCACCAAAACTGGCTGCAACAGTGGTCGCGTGAGGACGAGCGCATCACCCGCGAGGCGATGGACATCACCGGCATCGCTGAATTTGCCGACCGCGCCGTCGATACCCTCAGCGGCGGGCAGCGCCAGCGCGCTTGGATTGCCATGACCCTCGCACAGGACAGCGACCTAATTTTGCTGGACGAACCGACCACCTTCCTCGATATGGCCTACCAAATTGAGGTGCTTGACCTGCTGCACGACCTGAACGCTGAGCGCGGCAAGACTATTGTGATGGTGCTGCACGACCTCAATCACGCTTGCCGCTACGCCGACCATCTGGTCGCGGTGCGCGGTGGCAAGGTGATGGCGCAGGGCGCGCCCGATGAAGTCGTCACCGAACAATTGGTGTGTGATGTGTTCGGTGTCGCCTGCCGCATCATCCCTGACCCGGTGACCGGGACGCCGCTGGTCGTGCCGGTTGGCAAGGTCAGCCGCCGCACCGCGCCGACCCTGACCGTCACGCCTGCCCGTGAGCTGTTGGCAGCGGTTTAATCCATGACTGCCCAAGCTGAACCGACCACCAAAGCCTACTGTAATGTTCTGGCGCTGGAAAAAGGACTCGACCCCGCCGGACACGCTGGAAGCTTCAACGACGCCGTGTTAATCGAAACCCCGCTGCCGTGGAAGAAGGACATCTACCAGCAGGCCGACCCGCTGCCGCAGGAGGCGCTCAACCTGATGGCGTTGTGGTTGCAGCGTTACCACGAGACCGGGGAATATGGTCATCGTCCGCTGCTGATTGCACCGGATGCCGAGTATTCGCGTCCGGGTCAGCGTTGGGTGATGTTCTACACGCACAAGCCCGGCGCGTTCGCCCACTACGATAAGGTCTCGTACAGTGTGCCGGTCGATGAAGTTGGGCCGCTGCTGTGGGCGTGGTACGAGTCGCCAGTCGATTTGCCCCACTTTGATATGTTCCGTGCGCCGGAGGCCGATTCACAGCGGGACATCTTGGTCTGCACGCACGGGACGATTGACGCGGCCTGTGCCAAGTTCGGCTACCCGCTGTACAACGGCCTGCGCCGTCAGCACGCCGACGACGGTTTGCACGTCTGGCGAGTCAGTCACTTTGGCGGGCATGTGTTCGCGCCGACCCTGATGGACATGCCGACCGGCCACTATTGGGCATATGTCGAGGAGGCGCAGGCACGCCAGATTGCGGCGCGGGACGGCGAGGTCTCGGCACTGCGTGGGCATTACCGGGGCTGGGCAGGGCTGAAGTCGTCATTTTTGCAGGCGGCGGAATATGAGCTGTGGCAGCGTCACGGTTGGGCGTGGTTCGGCTGGGATAAACACGGCGAAATCTTGGCAGAAGACGACACCGACCCCGATGACCCGCTGTGGGCGGATGTCCGCATCACGCATACCACGCCTGACGGCGCGGAGGTCGCTCATGTGCTGCGCGTTGAGGTTCGCAATCATGTTGAGACCATCACGACCACCGGCTACGACAAGACCTACCATTACCCGCAGTATGTCGTCACCGCCTGCGAACGGGTGGGGTGAGGCGGTGACGAAAGGGGGAATTTTGCTAGGGACTAACACTTTCCACAGGCCAGTTCACGGCCAATATTTCCCCATCGTCCAATAAGACCCATAGGGCTGTTCCAGAGACGTCGGCGGCGAGGCCGATGACTGCCGCTTTTGAACCAACCTCAACACGTTCGAGCAGTTTCCCCGATGGTCTATCGTAGAGTAGGATATTTCCCGCCGTTGAACCGCACGCAATCGTATCTTTGTCGATAAAAATGACTTGCGTGAAGAATCCTGATTCATATCCTGCTTGAACTAATGTATAGGTGTCGCCGGTTACGGTCGAATCAATGAGGTTATGCCATCTCTCTTTGCCCGTGGTGAGGTCATACATCGCTAAATTACCTCTCCAGCCGTTGGGATACAGCTCATGATAGATGCGCGACGTCTCAAACAAGACCAGTTGCCAAGAGTCTGGGCTAAAAGCTATGTCAATGAGGCTGTCAACGAAGCGGTTTCCGGGAGTGGTGTAGTTACTGCGGTCAAACGTGTATATATCTTCAATTTTGTTATTTGTGATTTTGTGGATTCCAACATGGCCGCCCCCTTGAAACGAACAGGCGGTTGCAAGCAGTTGCGAGGATGGCGAAAACCGGACGGCAGCAGTCCATTCCCCTGCGTCAACTTTCCCCAAAATTTCCCAAGTAGCGAGATTCACAACATTTACAGTCTCTAGGTCACTCATTGTCAGGGCTAACCATTTGCCGTCTGGTGAGAATGCTGCGGATTGGACTTCCCCGTCTAGGGGTGCTGGTATCCTTTTTACTAAATCCAACGTATCCCAAGCGCGCAGTTCAAGGAAACAGGAGGCTGAATCATCTCCCACTGCCCAAATCAGGAATTGCCCTCCATCCGCAGAGGGGTCTAGAACCCCCAAGCGTGGATGTTCCGTATAAAGTGTGCGAATAGGCTTCGGAGGGTTCGATAATTCCCAACGAACTAGAATCGCGTGATCTACGACGGTTATGGCCTCAGAGCGTCGGGGATTGACAATCATTCCCTTTGAGGACAGGCGTTGGGGTATTTCGTATAGGGTGATGCCGTGTGTTTTGATGTGCCGTTCGAGCTTATCTAGAACTTGGCGATGGCCTTTGTGTTTCGCCAGTCGTACAGGGTTTAAGCCGTCTCGGTTCTGAATGGTTACATCTGCGCCGTAATTGAGCAAAAGTTCAACCATCTTGAGGCTGTCTCTAAAAACAGCGTTATGGAGTGGGGTATCGCCTGTGCGCGAAACAGAATTGACGGGTAAACCCAGTTCCAGCAATCTTTTTAATATGGCTGCATTGGTTGCCACATGAAGCGCCGTCTTACCATGGTAATCAACAATGTTGGTCTCGACACCATGTTGAATAAATAAGTTCACAAAATCTAAATCGCCCGATGTCACCGCGTTGAAAAAAGGCGACTGCCCATGTCGGTCTTGATGTGAGACGTTAGCGCCATTTTCCAAAAGTAAGCGTGCCATTTGGATGCTCTTTGCCCAATTTAATGGTGATATGTCTGCGTCTCGTAATATGTTTACGTTCGCGCCTTTTGCAATGAGTACCCGCGCCGCCTCATAGTGATTTCGGGCTGCCATTTGATGAAGTGGCGTGCCTCCCATCCAGCCACGAGCGTTAACCTCAGCGCCAAATCGAATCAGTAACTGAGCGATTTCGGGTGTCGTGGCGTGGTGTAATGGAGATTGGTTATCTCTATCCCGTATATTAGCGAGGTTCGAAGAGAGCTTGAGCAGTCTTTCGACCTCAGGAAGATTTCCTTCGATGACAGCCTGAAAGATAGGGGACGGATAATCCATAGGTCGCCTTCTTTGGTAAATTGTCAAATTTGTGTTTTCTGAAAGAAAGTATATATCATCTGCTGGATTGATTGAGATGATTGCGTCTGCCGCCTGCGAGCGCACCTTCTCTGCTAAAAGAGACACCCCCAGCGGAGTATCATCCCGCCGGGGGTGTTGCGTTATGGGTTTAGCGTGGGAACTGCTGTCCTATAGCTCGCTCTCCGCCGTGACTTCCACCGGGGCGGTTTCGGAGGTGTCGGGCAGGGCGAAGTCAAAGTGGAACTCCATGCCTTCCATCCCCTCCATGCCGGGGATCATCTCAAGGTCGGGCAGGCTGAAGCCGTCACGGACGCTCTCGGCGGGCAGGATCAGCTCATACACGCCATCCTCACCCTCCTTGGGCTGAACCGTCCAGCCGAGTTCCTCGATGGCGGCCTGCGCCTCGGCGGTCAGCGCCGCGCCGTCGGGCAGGGTGAACGGGATGACGAGGTTAAAGCCTGTCCCATCGGCGTTGGGCTGGAGCAGCATCCCCATCATGCCGCGACCGAAGCGCGGCAGGCGGTCGCCCATCGCTGGGCGGGCGGGGAGCGTCGCGGTCAGGTCAACGGCCTCGCCGTCGCGGTCCACGGTGATGGTGATGGGGGTTTCTGCGCCGTCGTTGGCGCGATGTGCTTCGGCCACCGCCAGCAAGACTTCCTCACGGGTGGCGACTGCCGTCCCATTGACAGCGGTGATGGTATCACCGATCGCTAGGCCAGCGGCCTCAGCCGGGCTGCCCTCGACCACCTCAGCGACGGTCAGTGTGTCGGCTTCCAACACTGCGCCGATGCGCGCTTGCGCCCGACCACGCAAACCGTAGCGCAGCCCATCGACCACGTTCTCTCCCAGCGTCACGCTCAGGGTGATGGTTTCCTCGCCGCGCTGGATGCTGAGTTCGACGGTATCGCCGACGCTGTAGCCGCGCAGCAGGTCGCGCAGGTTGCCCGCCTCAATGGCCTGACCATCCAGCGCGGTGATGAGGTCATCGGTCTGGAGTCCGGCGGCCTCAGCGGGGCTGCCCTCGACCACCTCGACGACGCGGACGCCTTCATCGGTCATCTCGAAGGCGACGCCGAGGAACGGGGTACGGTCTGGGTTGCGGAACAGTTGACCTTGCCCGCCGGGCTGGCGCGGGCCGCCGGGGCGGGTGGGTTGTGCGAGGCTGGCGGTGGCGGCACTGGCGGCCAACACCACGGTCAGGCCGATGACGACAAATGAGCGGACGGGTTTCATAGGGTTTAGGCTCCTGTTGGGTAGTACAGTCTTAAACGTTGACGATACCCCCAGCATAGGCGCGTTGTTTTGCCGATGTTTTGGCGCGGTGTAAACCGTGTGTAAATTTCTGAACGTAAACGCTTGGCAGGCGTTGGGCGGCGGCATGGCAATCGTCGTTAATCACCATCACTGACTGTGCCATACTTGCGGGCAGGGCTAGACATCAAAAAAAGGAAAGCCGGATGCGCTGGACGAAATGGGGTGGTTTTTGGGTGGCGTGGACACTGTTGGTCACGCTGGGATGGACGCAGGACTCGGTGATTACCGCGGAAACGGCAGGCCAACTTGTACCCATGCAGGCTTGGGGCAGCGCGCTCCCGCTTGAGCTGGCTTTCTCGCCGGATGGTCAATACCTTGTGGCTGGGACGACCGAAAACACCCTGATTTATCAGATGGATGACCTGAACGCCAAGCGGTACCCGCTACCTACCGTCGGCGTAGAATTCGATGAAAACGGCCTACTCATCAGCGGCGGGCGGCGGTGGGATTTGACGACAGACCAACTCGTTGGAATTGAGCCGACCGTTCGCAGCGTTCCACCCGGCGCTAACCGCCCGACCACCCGCCTTGTCGGTACGATGAATGATGGCAGTGATTTTGAAATCATGACGCCTTTTGCCACATCCGTCCTCGCCAGCGCTTTTCTCCCCACACAGGCGCGGCTGGCCGCAGTAGTTGATGACCCTGAGAGCCGTGACCACCAAATTCTCTTCTATGACCTGATTAGCGGCGAGCAGTATGCAGTCTTTCCAGAAAGCCACCCCGAACTGCGCTATTTCGATGTCGTCAAAACTGGGGATGCGCGCTATACGCTGGTTTCAGACTTCTGGCTGGCCCAAAGCGGCAGTGGCATGGTCAGCCTCTATGACGTGAGCGCCGAAACACGCCCAGTACTACTGGAAAGCATGAGGAGCGACCGTGGCGTGACCCTCTCACCTGACGGCAAAACCATCGTTTATGACCGGGTGTTGGATGAGCGTACCGAGCAGGCGCGCTGGGTGCTGCATGTCATCGGTGATGGGGTTTGGTTTGAAGTCCCCTACGCTTTCACATGCAGCGGTTGTGAGCCAGCCCAGTACTGGGTGGCTAACCACCATCTGGCGGTGTGGTTGGGTCAACAGGTCACCATTTACCCCTTCGACCGGCCAGATTCGCCTATCCACTTGCCCAAAAGCACCGATTATTATCTCTATTCGCTGGCGAGGTTCAGCGCAGATGGGCGTTTTTTCATTGATGAGCGTGACGGGGTTGCGACGGTCTGGGACCTCCAATCCCCCGCTGCACCGCTGACCAGCGTTGCCATCGAATCGGATTCGGGAAGGGCATATTTTAACCATGACCTCTCGCGCTACGTCGCCCGCTCGGCTGAGGCACAGTTTGTGAAGTCAAGCGCGGATAACACGGTTTTGGTAGAACTGCCTAGAGAGGCTGTTCTTAACGCAAGCATGACCCAAGCGGCTTGGTGGAAAGGTGGCACGCTGCACATCTGGCAGGATGGGATGGGTGAAACCACTATTCCCGCCATTGAGGGCTATTTGGGCGCGGCGTTAGCGCTGAACACAGCCAGCGGGCAGGTGCTGTTCGGTGAACAAGAGACCCAAGTGCTAGACCTGACCACCGCTGAATCGACCTACTACACCCTACCTAACCCGCCGACTTCTGCCCAGTTCACCGCTGATGGAAGCCGTTTTCTCGCGCTCCGCAGTGAAGAAACGACCGGATTCAGAGATGGCTTTGCCGCGCTGTGGACGGTTGGTTCTAGTGATACCCTCATGTTTACCGCTGGGGGCTGGTTCGATGACTCGATTGATTTCAGCCCAACAGGGGACTACACAATCATCAAGAATGATGTTTGCGACTGGCGGGGTGATTTTTTTATGGGTATCCGAAAAACCAACCACCTACCCGATAGCGGTGCGAATTTGATGACGGTTTATGGCGGCTGCGGGGAAAGCCCGATTTCTTTCCCCAGCCTTGGAAATATGGCCTATATGGGCTCGTTGGATAAGGTCTGGCGGGTAGACCTCGACACGCTGGACGAATCGGCGGACACCTACGTGGGCCATAATTCTCCGACTTATGTGCTAATTGATTACGAGTCAACGTCTGAGGCGTGGAGGGATGGCCCGCGTGTGCGTGCGGTATCGGTCAGCGGCGATGAGCGCTGGATGGCGGTGGTGGTCGAGTCGCTGGAGTCGTACCGGGTGATGGGAAGCTATGTCGAGGTGTTTGACTTGAATAATCAGCCGGACGACATCAGCCGAAGCGCTTGGTCGCCGTCGTTGGTGATAGAAAGGGCTGCCAGCGCGGCGATTAGCCCAGATGGACGTTATATCGTCACCGAAACCGGCGTGTATCTGACCAACGGCAGTCGACCCGACAGCCTTATTCCGCCCACCGACATTACCCACCATGCGTTCACGCCCGACGGTCAACTGCTGGCGACTTACCACGATGGACTACTGTCGTTCTGGAACTTGGGCGCACAGGATGAGGTTTCAACACCCAGCGGTCAGTATGGAATAGCGGGGGTGCTTGAGCTGGGATTTAGTGCTGACCAGACCGCCTTGTATGTCCGCCGCGCCGGGGAAATTCAGATATGGGGTGTGAGTGGTTGATGGTGACGACAACAAAAAGCCCCCACCTCGACCATTCGAGGTGGGGGGCGGTCATTCGATTTGTTCAATCCCTAGCGGCGGGGGCTAACCGGGGGAACTTCCTGCGTGCGGCGAGTGGCGGGGCGGCTGTCTACCGCTGCTTCGATGCACATTAGGCCGCGTGCGCCAGCGGTCAGCGCGTGGCGCGTCCCAGCGGGGATGTCGGCGCGGTCACCGGGCGAAAGTTTAACGACTTGGTTCAAGTCTGGGAAGGCAACTTCCAACGAACCTGTTACGACCATCAAAACCCGGTCGTAGCCGTGCGAGCGCACGGGGTAGCGGTGGTTGGCAGTGTTTTCCCAGCGATATGGGCGCAGGCCCTCGGCCTCTAGCAGGCGTGTGATGGCGGTGTTGCTGGGGTGCTGCCCACCCGACCAGCGGACGATGCGGATTTGTTTTGGTGCAGATGTCATGCAGTACCGTAAACCCTACCCAACATTGGTTGGGAACATGGACGATGGTTGTCAGCCAATGGTGGGCTGACGTTGACACATAACCGTCCAGAATACCGCAGACTTCACGAACCTGCAAGACGTTTCCGCATTACCCACACCGGCTCGTTGACCTCTTGGACGACGCCCCGGTGGTCAATGTACGACCAGACGCCGGGGTCTTCGCCGGCGATATGGTAATCGTGGCGCAGGTACAGCCGCAGCGCCGCCGCGTTGGTCTTAGCGACCTGAAGCACCACAATCTGGAAGCCGCGCTGCGCCAATAAGTCGTGGGCAGCGTCCAGCAGGAGCGTCCCAACCCCGCACCCGCGCAGATGGTCGATGACGCGGAACGAGTACAAATAGGCGCGGATTTGACCGTCGGCGATGTTGGTGTTGTTGGCGCTGAACTGAAGGTAGACCTGCCCGACCGGGAAGCCGTTCATGTCGGCCACCAGCATCAGCCGCCGCCCCTGCATCTGTTCCGCGTAAGCCTTGCGGATAAAATTCCGCGTCTTGATGTACGCCCCATACCATTCCAGCTTGGGCAAATCCTCGCGTACCGCCGGGCGGATGACCAGCGGCAGTGTTAAGTGGTGGGTGATGGGCTGGGGCGGCGTCTCGGTCACAAGAGGGTCTCCAACAGTGCGGCCTCGTCCGCGTCGGTGTCGAGTTCACCATCTAGCCACGCATCGCGCAGCCGTTCGAGGATTTGACG
>JALONW010000287.1 GCA_025454725.1 Anaerolineae bacterium | reverse complement strand
CATGGGGCGTGCAGCAGCACGGGATATGCATGACCCAGAGACGGGTGAACTGATTGTCGCCCGCAATCAAATGATTGATGAAGACGTGGCTGAACGCATCCAGCGCAGCACCTTGGAAGAAGCCCACGTCCGCAGCCCGCTGACCTGCTCGCTCATCCACGGCATCTGCGCGCTGTGCTACGGTCGTGACCTCGGTCGCGGCGAAATGGTCAACATCGGTTCCGCAGTCGGCATCGTCGCTGCCCAGTCGATTGGTGAGCCGGGTACTCAGCTCACGCTCCGCACGTTCCACAGCGGTGGTACGGCACAATCCAGTGGTGACATCACCAGCGGTCTGCCGCGTGTTGAAGAGTTGTTTGAGGCACGCAAGAAGCCCAAGGGCGAATCGGTGATGGTTGACATCAGCGGTATCCTGCGGATTGGAAAGAAAGACGGCGTGCGGACGGCCACGGTCATCAACTCCGAGGTGTTCAGCAACGAGGTCACCATCCCTGAGGGTTGGTCGATTGAGGTCGAGGACGAAGCGGTCATCAAGGCCGGGACAATCCTCGGTCGTGCGCCGAACAACGAAGGTGCAATCCCCGCTGAGATGGATGGCACGGTGCATATCGAAGGCCGGAAGCTGTTTGTCCGCTACGAGCGCACCATCGAAGAAGTCTACGAAATTCCCTCGACGGCGCGCCTGCTGCCGGGTATCGAGGACGGCATGACAGTGTTCGCCGGTCAGCAGTTGACCGACGGCGCGAAGAACCCGCACCGCATTCTGCGTGTACTGGGCGAGGCCGCGACCGAGATGTATCTGCTGAACGAAGTCCACAAAGTCTACCGCTCGCAAGGTGTGAACATCTCGGACAAGCACTTCGAGATCATCATCCGCAAGATGCTGTCGAAGGTGCAAATTACATCGGGCGGCGGCACCGAACTGCTGCCGGGTGAGTTGATTGACCGCCTGCAACTGATCGACCTGAACGCTCGCGTGATGGAGCGGGGCGGCGAACCGGCCAAGGCCGTCCCGGTGCTGCTGGGCATCTCGAAGGCTGCGCTGAACACCGACAGCTTCCTCTCGGCGTCCAGCTTCCAGCACACGATCAAGGTGCTGGCAGGTGCTGCCATTGAGGGTAAGATCGACCGGCTGTACGGTCTGAAGGAGAACGTCATCATCGGTAAGCTGATCCCTGCTGGGACGGGCTTCCACACTTACCAAGACCGTGAGCTGATTGCACCCAACGAGACGTTGGAGTCGCAGGGCGCGCTCGACCGTGACGGCGACGTGTTCGACGACAGCGACAGCGAAGAAATGATGATGAACTAGGGAACCCCCTCACCCCCTAAATTCCCCTCTCCCTCGTAAACGGGGAGAGGGGGACTTGAACCTCATTCCCAGCCCCTCTCCCTAGGAGAGGGGTTTTTCGTGTGTGGGGTAGATGACCGTTTTTGGGCGCGTCGTTGACTCACTCATATGCTGAAAAGATGGGTATATATGTGTTTATTCCGGCACAAATAGGTTACAGTTAACAGGCTTAATCCTATGGTGTATGGCTCATCCCACATGACGAAACCGATTGAAATTTTCATCAGCTACCGCAGCCTTGATGCGGCAAAAGTCGATGCCATCTGCGCTCGGCTACGGACGGTCAAGAACCCAGATGGCACGCCGCGCTATCGGGTTTGGCAGGATAAACATGACATTATCGAAGGCAGTGATTGGTGGCAGTCGATTATGGAGGCCATCGAGAAATGCGATGTCGTGGTGTTTATGATGTCACAAGAGGCGGTGAGGAGTGAGGTCTGTAAGACGGAATTGCGCCATGCTGGTGCGTGCAACCGTCCGATTTTGCCGTTGGTGCTGCCCGGTGAATTCGAGTACCTCCAGACAGGTGGGCGGCATGTGCCGTATATGGCCGAAGTTCCCGATATTATTAAGACACGCAAGGCTCATTTCCTGTTCTATGAAGGGGATGGTTTTTTGGCGTTGGTGGAACGGGGAATCGGTGAATTTATGGCAGAGCCGGGGCGGTGGCGCTTTACACCGCCGCTGACCCGCCCACTGGACCCCAACGCGACTACAGAACGCAGCAATGATGTTATTGCTATTTATGACGAGGCGTGCGATTACGCCTACCGGATGGAATTTGACCGGGCCGTGTCGCTGTTTCAGCGGGTTATACAGCTCGATGACCCCGAACTGGCCGATGACGCACACGGTTGGGCTAGTCTCCTGAGTGAATACCGCAAGTTGACCGAGTTGTATGCGCGGGAAAGCACCCGCCACCGTGCTGAGGTGCGGTGGGGTGCTTATGTACAAGGTTTTCCGAAACCCTTTACCCGTGTCGTATTTGATCCAAGAGGGTTAGCGGCACAGATTGGTGGGGGTGCGGTGGGCAGAGAACCTCTTGCCCCCCAATCACCTCCTTTTTTGTGGAAGAGAGGGAGTAAACAACCACGCACGCCGAAACCGACCGAACCGCCGCTGCGGCCCGACCCAGTGCAGGAGGCGCTGACGCGGGCGCGTAACTTTATCCGTGATGGGAAGAAAAACCGCGATTGGACACCGTTTATTGCGCCCCTGTCCGATCTAAAATCAGGCGACGTGAAAATCCCGGATATGCGGTTTTGCCTCGTGCCGACCGGGAAGTTTATGATGGGGAGTGATGATAATTATGATGATGAAAAACCTGTCCATGAGCAGACCTTCCACCAGCCGTTTTATATCGCGCAATACCCGGTGACGAATGCGCAGTGGGCGCTGGCGGTCAAGACCAAAGTGGTGGCGGAGCCTGAGGGTGAAGATGCGCTGAAATGGTACAAAGACCCCAAAATGGCGAACTCGCCGGTGGTAGGCGTGAAATGGTTCTCCTGCCAGAAGTTTGCCGCGTGGGCGGTCTGCCACCTTCCGACTGAGTGCGAGTGGGAGTACGCGGCGCGGGGTATCGAGAGCTTGCAATATCCGTGGGGAAATGATTGGGATGCTGATAAATTGGTTTGGAAAGAGAATAGCGAAGATAAACCCAACGACGTGATGAGCAAGCCTAATAGCGCGAGTTGGGTAGGAGCGCTGCACCTAAGTGGGAACGTTTGGGAATGGACAGCTTCGCTGTATGAGCCGTACCCGTATGTTGGGGATGGTAGCCGTGAGCGCGATGCAGATGCCCGTCGGGTGTTACGCGGTGGTTCGTGGATTCGTGATCAAGATCCTGCGCGTGTGGCGTATCGCAACCATTTCTTTCCGTACGCACGTTATAACAATTTCGGTTTTCGGTTGTTATTGCGTTTCCCTTCTCTTGGAGTCTGAGGACGGGCGCAGCCCGAAAAACGGCGGCGCGCGTAGACACAGCCCTTCCGTAGCGTCGTTTTAGCCCTGCTTTTCAAGCCCGCGTCAGCGGATGCGATATTTTTTGTGGTTTGCGGGGTGGCGTCCAGAATCTCACCCCTGCCCCTCTCCTTAGGAGAGGGGTTTTAACGCGATGGGTGGATGTAGCCCGGTCTTTGAGCGATTCTCTGGAAAACCCACCGGCGGACGAGGCAGGCCTCGTCCCTACACCGCAAAACATGGGGTGAGGTTTAGCGCGGTTTTTGTGCCAGCGCTTGGGTGAGGTCGTCACCGCGCTTGACGGTGATGCTGGGGATGCTGGCGGCGCGCAGTGCTTGGCGTACATCTTGGGCGGCGATGAGCGGGTTAAAGCTGGTCGGGTCGATGTAGACGCACATGGTCTTGATGCCGCGCCGGTGGAGCTGTTTGGCGCGGGAAATCCATGCCGTATCGGGCGACGAGGTAACGACGATGAGGGTCGTGCCGCGTGTGAAGTACTGCGTCTCCTGCGCGAGCATTTGGTCGAGCGGGTAGGCGGATGTACTGCGCGCCACGCCCAGCGCATCGAGGATGTGGCCGAGTTGGCGCTGGGTGCGGTCGGGTTGCAGCAGGCGTCGCTGCGGGATGTGTGCCGAGAATCCGACCGAACGGTCGAGGTCGAGGAAGTACTGCGCCAGCGAGGCGGTGATGGTGGCTGTGTATTCCTCACTGGACGGCGGCAGGCCGGGCTGGTCGGGCAGGATGGGTCCCGTCCCACCGATGCGCCGGACGGTGGGGGCTTCGGCCAGCGAGCGCGATGAAAAGTCGGCGAACAGCCAGACATCAACCAGCGGGTCGAGGTCAAATTCCTTGACCATTAGACGTTGATAGCGCGCGGTGGCCTTCCAGTCCATGATGGTCAGGCTATCGCCGGGGGTGTAATCACGTGCACCCGCGACGTTGGGGGTGATGTTCGGTGAGCGCTGGCGCTGGGCTTCGCCGCCGGAGATGTTGCCCGTCACCAGCGTGAAGCGTTTGACCGGAACCATCGGCGGGTGGACGACCAAGCGCGAGGTGGCCGGGATGCTGCGCGGGATGGCGAACAGGCCGAACGGGTCACCGCTCATCAAGATCATGGGGCCGAGGCGGAACTCACCGCGAGAGGTGCAGATGGTGCGCGCCTCCCAGCGGAACGTGCCGCGTGCGCCCAGCGCCGGGACGATGTGGCTGGCGCGGTGGCCGGGCAGGTCGGACAGGTCTTTGACCTCCAGCCACAGCTTGGGGATGATGGCGGTGTTGGTGACGTTGAAGCGCTCTTCGATGGCCTTGCCGACCTGCGCGTGGTGGGTGTGGCTGCGCCGCCCGATGCGAACCCAGCGGATGGCAAGCTGCGCCCAGATGAACGAAATCACCAGCACGCCGAACAGGAGAAACGCGACGCTGAACAGCACACGTTCGCCGGTGAACATGCCCCCGGCCAGCGCGGCGACAATCAGGAAGTAGATGATATTGCGGCGGTTGTTGGACATTGGCCGCCCCCTTAGCGTGGCGCTGCTCCGGGGACGGGGGTGGCCTCAAGCACTTGGCGGACAATTTGCCGGGTGTCGTCGTCGCGGTCGTGGGGGATGACGCGGTGGGCGAGTGTTACCTCGGCCAGCGCCTTGATGTCATCGGGGATGACGTAATCGCGCCCGGCCATCGCGGCGCGGGTCTGCGAGGCGCGGAACAGCGCCAATGAACCACGCGGACTTGCGCCGAGGTAGACCTGTGGGTGGGTGCGTGTCGCGTTCACGAGGTCGATGATATAGCGCTTGATTTCTTCGGCGGCGTAGATGTCGCGGACGGCGCGCTGGGCGGCCAACAGCTCACTGAGCTGGACGACGTTTTGCACGTTGTTGATGGGGTGTTCGTACTGCTGCGACGACAATACTACCAACTCCTCGGCGGGGCTGGGGTAGCCGAGCCGGATGCGGACGAGGAAGCGGTCGAGCTGGGCTTCGGGGAGCGGGTAAGTTCCTTCGTAGTCGATGGGGTTTTGGGTGGCGATAATCAGGAACGGGTCGGGCATGGGGTAGGTCTTGCCGTCTACCGTGACCTGTTTTTCTTCCATCGCCTCGAGCAGCGCCGATTGGGTCTTGGGGGTGGCGCGGTTTATTTCGTCGGCTAGCACGATTTGGGCGAACACCGGGCCTTGGTGGAACTCAAACTGGCGAGTGGCCTCGTTGTAGACGGAGGTCCCGGTCACAGCGGCGGGCTGGAGGTCTG
>JALONW010000286.1 GCA_025454725.1 Anaerolineae bacterium | reverse complement strand
TCGTCATCGCCTTTGTGCTGGGCATCATGACGGTGATTGGTGGTGTGGTCGCCTTCCGGTTTGTGCTGGAACCCGCCCAGCAGGAGCGCGTGATGCAGGCACTCCCGTTCATGGAGGCGCTTTTGCCGCCGCGCCCCGCGCCCGGTGACACCCTCCCGACGCCGGACACCTCGACCGTCACCACCGACCTGTCCCCGGCTGACCTGTTGGGCGGCGGGGTGGGCGCGACCGCCGAGCCGACGCTGGAGCCGACCATTCAATCGACGACAGAACCGACATTGGAGCCGACCCTCGCCCCGACGTTAGAACCGACCGCCGCGCCGACCGAGTCGGTGCAGGTCGTGCCGACACTGGAGCCGACCACTGCCGTCTCTCAACCGGTCAGCGTGGCCGCTGATGTGCCGACCCTGCCGCGCAGCAGCCTGATGACTGGCATCACCTATCAGAAACAGACGTGGAACAACTGCGGCCCCTCCAATGTGACCATGGCCTTGAGCTACTACGGCTGGCAGCGTGACCAAACCTACGCCGCGCAGTTCCTCAAGCCCGGTGGGCGCGAGGACAAGAACGTCTCGCCCGACGAGATGGCCGCGTTTGTCAACGAGCAGAGTTCGGTACGGGCAATCTACCGCGTCGGTGGCACGGTTGACCTGATGCGCTCACTGCTGGCGAACAATTTTCCGGTCATCATCGAGACTGGCTTCATGCCGGAAGGCTATGACTGGATTGGTCACTACCGCACGCTGGTCGGTTATGACGACAACCAAGGCACGTTCTACCTCTACGACAGCTTCCTCGCCCAAGCTGAAGGGACACCCATCCCAGAGACCTACCCGGCGCTTGACCAGATGTGGCGTCACTTCAACCGCACCTACATCGTGGTCTATGAGCCGCAGCGCGAAGAACTGCTGCGTTCAGTGATGGGCGACCACTGGGATGAGCGCGCAGCGGTCGAGTCGGCGCTGGAAGTCGCCACGGCGGAAGCCACCGCCGACCGCACTGACGGCCACGCATGGTTTAACCTCGGCTCATCGCTGTCCGCGCTGGGTGACTATGAGCGCGCCGCCATCGCCTATGACCGCGCCCGCGTTGAGGGCGTCCCGTGGCGCATGACGTGGTACCAGTTCGGCCCGTTCGAGGCCTACTACGGCGCGGGGCGCTACAATGAGGTCCTCAGCCTCGCTGATGCCAACCTCGCCAACGGCGCGGATTACGTCGAGGAGACCTACTACTGGCAGGGGCGCGCCCTGAATGCCCTCAATCGAGGCGGTGAGGCGGCGACCGCCTTCCGCACCGCGCTGCGCCGCAAGCCCGGCTATGGTGACGCACAAGCCGCCCTCAACGAGTTGGGACTCTAGGACACATCATGACCGACGCCATCAGCGCTGTACCCAAACCCCGCAGCCTCGCCCGTTCGACCGCTATTGTGGTGGTTGGCTTCGGTCTCGCCAAAGCCATCAGCCTGCTCCAAACGGTGGTCATCGCCGGGCAGTTTGGCGTCGGCGAGGCGATGGACATCTACGTCTCGGCCAACCGTATCCCAGAGACGTTGTTCACCCTGATTGCAGGCGGCGCGCTGGGGACAGCCTTCCTGCCGGTCTTCAGCGGCCTGCTGACCGAGAACCGCGACAAGGCGTGGCGCACGGCCAGCCATGTCATCAACACCATTTTCATGCTGACGCTGCTGTTGAGCGTGGTCGTGTTCTTCCTCGCGCCGTGGCTGGTCGGTCAGGTGGTCGCCCCCGGCTTCGATGCCGCTGCGCAAGAGCAGACGGTCGGGGTGATGCGCGTGCTGCTGGTCAGTACTATCATTTTCTCGGTCAGCGGCATCTTGATGGGCATTTTGCAGAGCCACAACCATTTCTTCATGCCTGCGCTTGCGCCCATCATGTTCGACCTCGGCATCTTGTTCGGCGTGCTGGTGCTGTTGGACAGCTACGGCGTGTACGGCCTCGCCTACGGAGCGGTCATCGGCTCGGCGCTGCACCTCGGCGTCCAACTGCCCGGCCTGTTCATGTTCAAGGCCAAATGGACGGCCTCACTGGGGTTGAATGACCCCGAACTGTGGCGAATCTTCCGTCTGATGGTCCCGCTGGTCGGTGGGTTAGGCGTGTTCAGCCTCAACTTTATTGTGATGAACAACATCGCCTCCCAGCTTGGGACGGGCGCGGTCGCTGCGGTGGACTGGGGCTGGCGCTTGATGCAGATTCCGCAGACCCTCATCGGAACGGCGATGGGCGTGGTCATTTTTCCAACCCTATCCGCCCTGAGCAAGTTGGGCGACCTCGCGGGCAAGCGGGCGGCGCTGTCTGGCGCGCTGCGCTTCATCTTGATTGGCAGCATCCCGTCCGCCGTCGGGCTGGTATTGGTGGGTCGCCCGCTGGTATCTCTGTTGGAACGCGGCGCATTCGACCCCGCCGCCACTGAACTGGTCTACTCGACATTGGTGTTTTTCTCGTTGGGTATCATCGTCTACAGCATGCTTGAAGTGGTGGCACGCGGTTTCTACGCCGACAAAGACACGATGTTCCCGCTGTTGGCCGGTGTGGTCGGCGCGGCGGTCAACCTCGTGCTGTCGTATGTGCTGTCCGGTGCGCTGACGCTGGATAACCCCAGCACCGCCTTCCCCGGCGGTCTGGCTCTGGCAAATTCGTTGGGCGTCGCTGTCGAGGTTGTACTGCTGACCATTGTCCTGCGCCGCCGCTGGTCAGGCATCGACGGTCGGGCGCTGCTGCGCGCCACTGCCAAGACCAGCGCGGCCACCGCTGCGATGGCCGCGGCCATCCTCGGCTTTAATGCGCTGTGGGGCGCGCTCGGCCTCGCTGATGGCGGCACACTCTACACCGTCGCCCATATTGGCGGTCAGGTGGTGATTGGCGGGGCGGTGTTCCTCGGCGCGGCCTACCTGCTCCGACTGGAAGAACTGTGGACGATGGCCAACATCATTCTGCGCCGCAAACCCGCCCCGACGGTGGCCTAACCAAGGAATATCCGTATGCCCTATGAAATCCGCGCCCTGACCCTTGGCATGGTGCAGACCAACGCTTATCTGATTGGCGACACCGAGACCGGCGACTGCGTTCTGATTGACCCGGTGGACGACGCTGATGCGCTGCTGGGTGCGGTCAAACAGGCAGGCTGGACGCTGCGCCTGATGTTGGCGACTCACGGCCACTTCGACCACGTCCTCGCCAGCAAGTCGATTCAAGACACGACGGGCGTCCCGTTCTACATTCACGCCGCCGACCAGCCGCTGCTCGACCGCCTGCCAGAGACTGGCCTGCGCTTCACCGGCCAGCGTTTCATCGAAGCGGGCAAGCCCACCCGTTATCTGACCGACGCGCCAGAAGTCATCGAGGTCGGTGGAATCCGGCTGCACACGCTGTTTACGCCCGGTCATGCTCCCGGCCATATCGCCTTCCACTGGCCGGAACAGAACCTTGTGTTCAGCGGGGACGCGCTGTTTCGCGGCTCCATTGGGCGCACCGATTTGCCCGGCGGCGACTACGACACACTCATGCGCTCCATATTTGACAAACTTCTGACGCTGGGGGATGATACCGATGTGCTGCCCGGCCATGGTGGACAGACCACCATCGGCCATGAGCGCCGCACCAACCCTTTCATTCTCAGCTATGAGCCATGAACCTGCTTAACCAATTTTCATACCCCCTAATTGCCGCTGGCGTGCTGGCAGCAATATCTCTTTTGCTCATACGTTTGCGGGTGCGCCTGCCCGCCTTAATTGCCGTTCAGACCACGCTGGTAGTGGTGTTTATCGCCGGGTTTTTGTTCCTGCGCACCGGCGACGGCGACTTGAGCGACATCACCGTTTATGACGCGCTGGTGGCGAATGAACGCCCGACCTTCATCGAATTTTTCTCTAACTTCTGCACGGGCTGTCTCGTCATGCGCCCGTCGGTGGATGCGCTGATTGAGGACATTGACGGCGACTTTAATGTCCTGCGTGTCAACATTCACTCTGACGCGGGGCGGGCGCTCATCGACCGGCTGACGTTCAGCTTCACGCCAGAATTCATCGTGTTGGACGCCGACGGGCGCGAGGTCTGGCGTGACCATGTGCTGCCCTCGTCCGACATCTTGCAGCGGGCGCAGTAACCGCCGTGCATGTCCTGCTCATCTTTGTCGATGGGGTCGGCCTCGGCGCAGACGACCCGGCGGTCAACCCGCTGGCTGCCGCCGATACACCGACCCTCGACTCGCTGGCCGGGGGACGCCGCTGGACGGCCTCGACCGGGTGGCAGACCACCGACCGCGCCGAGTTCATCCCGACCGATGCCGTCCTCGGCGTGGCGGGTCGCCCGCAGTCGGGGACCAACCAAGCCACTATTTTGACCGGCATTAACGTCCCCGCGCAGCTCGGCTATCACTTCGGTCCCAAGCCTGACGCGCCCACCCGCGCCCTGTTGGAAGAAACCAACCTATTTAAGACGTTAATTGAGGCCGGGCGCAGTGCTGACCTGATTAACGCCTACCCGCCGCGCCTGCACCACGACATCAACCGGGGCAAGACGCTCCGCAGCAGCATCCAACATGCGGCATGGGCGGCGGGTTTGCCCATGCACACCGCCGAGGACCTTCTCAGCGGCGGCGCGATGAGCGAGGAATGGACGGGCAAGGCATGGCGCGAGATGTTGGGCTACCCCGACGCGCCCATTTTCACCCCACACGAGGCCGGTCGGCGGATGGTCGAATTGTCGCGGGGCTATGAGTTCGCCTTCTTCAGCCACTGGTACACCGATATCCTCGGCCACCGGGGGCCGTTCGAGGACGCCGTGCGCCTGTGGGAGACCATCGACGGCGTGATGCGCGGCGCGCTAGAGGCGTGGGACGATGACGAGGGGCTGATGGTCATCACCAGCGACCACGGCAACTTTGAGGACCTCAGCCACGGCAAACACACCGAGAACCTCGTCCCGACCGTGGTGGTGGGCGCTCAGAAGGCCGCTTTTGCCGACGGGCTGACCGACCTCAGCCACATCACGCCCAAAATTTTGCGCGCGCTAGGCATGCTTGGCCTCTAACTCAGCCTCCGCCAGCGCGCCCTCGACCGAGGTCGTAAACAGTTCGTCACGCCAGATGATGACGACCACCAGACCGACCACCACCCGCAGCCATTTGTGGAAGAAACCCTCCATCAGCGCGGCGGCGGCGGCTACGCCAATGGTTAGTTCTGGGTTGGCGGGCGCGACAATCGCCAGCAGCATCGCTCCTTGGGAGATTTCGGTGATTCCCGCGCCGTTGGGAATAAAGCTCAACGCGCCGATGGCCGACCCGATGCCGACGATAAAGGTGGCTTGGAGGATGACCGTCAGGGTAGGGGAGATGCCGAACGCCCACAGGATGAGGACAAAGGTCGCGGCGGTGAACAAGTAGGTTCCGACGCCGTAAATCAGGGTGAACCCGACATGGCGCAGCTTAAACACTTCGCGGCTGCTCTCGTACAGCTCACGGAACCAGCCGCCCGCCCCTCACGGAACCAGCCGCCCGCCCGTTTAATCAACGGCAGCCGGTCGATGATGGACAGGATGAACTCGCCCAGCGGGCGCACCTGTACCGCCACCAGCCCGGCGGCAATCAGCGCAGTCGAGCCGAAGATGATGGCGCGGCTGAGGGCTTCGGTGGCCGGGTCTAACGCCAGTTGACTCCCAGCGAGAATAAGGGTAGCCGCCAGCAGAATCAGGACGGCGATCCCGTCATTGACACGCTCGGCCAGTACAACCGGGACGGTGCGCGCCACCGGGACGCCTGATTTGACCTTGACCAAGACCGCTTTG
>JALONW010000285.1 GCA_025454725.1 Anaerolineae bacterium | reverse complement strand
GAGCGCATGTCGGCAGAGTAGGGGGTGCCGTCGCTCTCCAGAACTTCGCCGAACACCAGTACCTTACCGGGGCCGAATACATCGGACGGCAGCCAGTAGAAGGCCGCCCAGTCGATGGCGAGGCGCAGGTCCGACTCGGACTGCGGGGTGAAGCCGCGGATCGACGAGCCGTCGAAGGTCAGGTTATCTGCCGACTTGAGCAGGAACTTCTTGTCATAGTCCAGCATGTGGAGGCGACCCTCAAGGTCGGTGAAGCACACCGTAACTGCCTTGATACGCTTCTCGTCCGCGAGGTACTTCATGCGCTCTTCGCGCAGCGTATCCGCCGAAACACGGGATGCACGCTTGGCCTTAGTCTCAAGGTTCAGCTCTTCAAGCTGATCATAGGGGATTTCGAGGAAATCACGCAGCGGATTGGTCATGATTCGCCTTCCATTTGTGAAAACGCATACTATGTGTAAGGTTATCATGACGCCCCGCCGCCGCTATTGGCTGAATCTACCAAAATTCCCGTAGTGTTCTACAGCACTTCCGACAAACGTTGGTAAAAGTCACCAAAAAATGACACTGACCAGCCGAAACGCCTAAAGCTTGGGTATTCAAAATCACCAAAGATTTGCAACAGACCCCTCTATCACTACGAGGTGAAAAATGCCGCGTAATAGTTGTCTTTTGTTCCCACTGGTGCTATCGTTCTTCAGGCAAGGCGGTACAATCTGGCTACGCTTACGGCGCTTTTGACAACAAAAAATTTGAGGGTATGACGTGTATTTAGTCACAGGTGGGAATGGGTTGGTTGGACGGGCGATTGTGCGCCTGTTGTTGGAGCGTGGTGAGCGCGTGCGGGTGTTTGACCTCAAGCCGTCACTAGAGCCGGGCGCTGAGTCTTTGGTGGGTGACTTGCGGAATATGGACGACATCACCAAAGCGGTGGCAGGGGTGGCGACGGTCTTCCACTGCGCGGCGGTGGTCGATGTGTCATTGGGCAAGCCACGCCACCTGTATGATGTCAATGTGTCTGCCACCCAAAACTTGCTGCTGGCAAGCCGACAGGCGGGCGTCAAGAAGTTCATCTACACCAGCTCGATTGACGTGGTGTTTGACGGCTCACCAATTAAGGCGGGCGACGAAACCCTGCCATATGCCAGCAAGTTCCTCGATTTTTACGGCGAGACCAAAGCACTGGCGGAACAGGCCGTGCTGCGCGCCAACTCATCAGAGATGCTGACGTGCGCGGTGCGCCCTGCGGGTGTGTTCGGCCCCGGCGATGTCCACCGCTTCCCCAATATCATCCCTAACGCGCTGAAGGGCAAGTATACCCAGATTGGTGATGGGACGGCGCTGTTCAGCCATGTCTATGTCGATAATGTGGCCTATATGCACGTATTGGCCGCCGACAAACTGGCTGTTGGACACCCGTCGGCGGGCAGCGCCTATTTTGCCACCGACTATACGCCGACTAATTTCTTCGCGTTCTTCCACCCGTATCTCGCTGCGCTCAATCTTGAAGTCAAGACCAGCGTTATCCCCGAACGCACAGCCATGACCATCACCAAGCTGTCGGAGGTTCTGTGGCGGGTATTCCCCACTAAACGCACGTCCTCTCCGCTGCTGACCCGTTATGTCGTCCTCTCGACCTGTCGCGATTTCTGGTTTACCTCACGCAAGGCGCAGGCCGAACTGGGTTATACGCCGCTGGTCTCACAGCAGAACACCTTCCAGCGCACGCTGGACTGGGTGCGTGAAGTGTGGCTGCCAGCGCAATGAACCTCATCCCAGCCCCATCTCTATGGGGAGAGGGGGCTGGGATGAGGTTTGGATGCCACAACCTAACAAAAGCCCCTTTTCCTACGTCGGGAAAAGGGGCTTTTGTTTTTATTTACATCAGGGGCAAGCCACGTACACTTTAGATGTCGAGATTGCGGACGCGCTTGGCGTGGGTCTGGATGAAGCGGCGGCGCGGCGGGACGGCGCTGCCCATCAGCATGTCAAACACGTTATCGGCGTCGGCGGCGTCCTCGATGGTGACTTGGAGCAGGGTGCGCGCTTCCGGGTTCATGGTGGTCTCCCAAAGCTGCTCGGCGTTCATCTCACCGAGACCCTTGTAACGCTGGACTTGAAGCCGGTCGGGGTTCTTATACTTCGTCAGTGCCTTCGCCAGCAGTTCGGCCTCGTTCAAGCCCGCCTCGTTGTAGAGGTAGGTGATGTCCTTGCCGTTCTTGACCCGGTAAATGGGCGGCTGGGCGATGTACAGGTGACCGTGTTCAATCAGCGGGCGCATGTGGCGGAAGAAGAACGTGAGCAGCAGTGTGCGGATGTGACTGCCGTCCACGTCGGCGTCGGTCATGATGATGACGCGCCCATAGCGCAGCTTCTCGACTTGGAAATCCTCGCTGATGCCCGTCCCCAGCGCCGCAATCAATGATTTGACTTCGTTGTTGTCCAACATCTTGTCGAGGCGGGCGCGCTCGGTGTTGAGGATTTTACCGCGCAGCGGCAGGATGGCTTGGAAGTGGCGGTCACGACCCTGTTTGGCCGTGCCACCTGCGCTGTCACCTTCGACGATGTAGACTTCAGAGCCAGCGCCGTGGCTGGAGCAGTCGGCCAGCTTGCCGGGGAGCGTGCTGGATTCGAGCAGGCTGGGGCCGCTGCGAACGAGGTCACGTGCCTTCTTGGCCGCCTCACGCGCCCGCTTGCTGGTCATGCACTTGTCGATAATTTTGCGCGCTTCACGCGGGTTGTTCTCTAGGAAGTCTTGCAGCGCCTCGCTGACCACCTGCGAGACCGCACCCTGTGCCTCTGGGTTGAGCAGTTTGACCTTGGTCTGGCTCTCAAACTGCGGGTCGGGGTGCTTGACGCTGACGATGGCTGTCAGGCCTTCCAGCGTGTCCGTGCCAGAGAAGTTTTGGTCCTTCTCCTTGAGGAAGTCCATCTTGCGCGCAAAACGGTTAATCACGCTGGTGATGGCCGAGCGCAGGCCGGTCAGATGCGAGCCGCCGTCGGGCGTATTGATGGTGTTGGCGAACGCCATCTCGACGGTGTTGGCGGTGTCGTTGTACTGGAACGCGACCTCAACGCCGATGCTGAATGGGCCGTGCGAGTTGGCGGCCTCGACATCTTTGTTGGCGTAGACCGGGGGGTGCAGCACATCGCGGTTGCGGTTGATGTAGCTGACGAACGAGGCCAAGCCGCCCTCGAAGTAGAAGGTCGTCTCGCGGGGGATGGGTTTCATCCGTTCATCGCGCAAGGTGATGGTCACTTTGCGCGTGACGAACGCCATCTCGCGGAAACGGTCGCGCAGCGCCTCAAACTTGAACTCGTTCGGTTCCATGACGGCGAAATCGGGCTGGAACGATTGAACCGTCCCGGTGCCTTCGCCCGGCTCCAGCGCACGGACACGCTCGACCTCGGTGACGGGTACACCCGCCGAATACTTCTGCCGCCACAGGTAGCCTTCGCGGTAGACTTCGCTGGTGAAGTTCAGCGAAAGGGCGTTGACCGCCGATACACCGACGCCGTGCAAGCCGCCGCTGACCTTATAGGCACTGCGCTCGAACTTACCGCCTGTACCAATCTGGGTCATGACCATGGTCAGCGTGGAAATACCCGTCTGGCGGTGGATGCCGACCGGGATACCGACGCCGTTGTCGGCGACTGAGACCCAGTTGTCGTCGTGCAGGGTGACGACAATGTGGTCGCAGCGACCAGCCAATGCCTCGTCGATGGAGTTATCGACCACCTCATAGACAAGGTGGTGCAGCGCCCGCACGTCCGTGCCGCCGACATACATGCCGGGGCGTTTGCGGACGTGTTCCATGGGGTTTAGGGCTTGAATATCGTCTTCGGTATAAGCCGCCCCGTTTAGAGCGACTTTTGGTTCCAGTTGTTCGTCCATGTGCAGCCTCAACTCCGCGCAGATGTTCTAAAGTATACCCGAAAATCGCGATTTTTTCAACCGGAAACGGCGGGGAAAAGCTACGCAAACACCGCGCTCAGGTCATGGCGTCCATAGCGGAAGACCGTGCCGCGCTGCATTAGGATGTGAGCGTAGGTTCGCAGTGAGGCGAAATTATCGGTGCGCCCGAACAGCTTGGCGGAATAGGCCATCTTGTAAAGGCGTACCGGCCAATCTTGCCATGATTGATAATCCTCAGGCTCAGCCAGTTCTTCAGCAGCGTGGATGTCCCAGCCCCACGACAGTGCGACCAGCGCCAGCCCATCGCGGTGGTTGGTGACGAAGGCGGGGTCAGTGTTGAGTTGTTCGATGTCGCCCGCGTAGACGGTATATTTGACTCCGTGGGTGCTGGGCAGGTCGATGGGGAAGGCCCACCAATCATAGTGACTGCGATGGAATGTATTCCATTGGTGAGCAGCTGCCCATGCGCGGAATCGGTCGATTTGGGCAGCGTGTTCAGCCTTCAGGCCGTCAATCTCGACGAAAGTGGGGTCGGTGTTGGTGTGCATGGGTTTGCTATTCTCACGATAGAATATTTACTCATTGAAACATGCTTCTAAATATTTGACGAGGTAAAAAATGGACGTTTCAACCGTGGCGGCGCTGATTGAAGCCGCGCAACAGGGCGAGCCGATTGAAATTTGGCCTGAATATGTCATCCGGGATATTCCGTTTGCGGTGTATGACGACCAACAGGTGCAGTACGTCAATCATCCGAATCCGCCTATGAACCGTCCAGCGAACCTGATGGCGGCGACCAGCACTGACATCAACGGCGTAGAAACGGCGACTATTCCTACATGGGTCTGCGAAGATGAGCAGACCGCGCTGACCATCGCCTACCACGAGGGTTTTCACGTCTTTCAGAAGCGGCGGTTTGCGCCAATCAAGCCCAATATGTTCATGGCGATGGCCTTTTACCCAGACCTTGACCTCGACTACCGGGTGTTGTGCCGGTTAGAGGTGGAGGCGTTGCTCAAGACTGATTGGACGGCGGCGCAGCGGTTGGGCGTGGTCGGGTTCTTGACTGATGCCCGCCGCCGCAAGCTCGACCGGCACAGCAGTCTGTTGGACTATGAACGTTTTCTCGAACAAAACGAGGGGACGGCCAAGTATATCGAGCAGAAATCCGGTCAACAGTTGTTTGGCCTTGAACCGGCGTTCGGTGAGGTCGGACATGGCTGGGCGCGCTTTTATCAAGTCGGCGCGGGGATTTGCTGGCTGCTCGATGCACTGGTGCCGGGCTGGACGGCGCGCATTGAAGCGGGGGCGACACCGGGGGATATAGCCGTCGAACACCGCGATGAGTCGTTCGACATCCATACGTTGCATTATACGTCAGTGCTGGCCGAGGAATCGGCGCGTTTGGACGATTTTCGGCGCGAGATTGATACGGTCATCGCGCCGCTGGAAAACACCTCAACCCTGCGCATTCGCTACCCATCCAATCAGCCGATTATGCGGGCGTTCAGCCCAGCAACTCTCGTATCACTGGGGGATGGGCGGATTCTGCACCGCGCCTTTTTCAAGCTGCTGCGGAATGACCGGGGTGCGGTGTCGGTCGAAGTGCCGGTGATTGACAACGTGGCAAACGGTGAGGTCGTCATCCCGCAGCGGG
>JALONW010000284.1 GCA_025454725.1 Anaerolineae bacterium | reverse complement strand
CGCCCGCTGATGGAGGGCTGGCGGTGGTCGATACCGCCAACGCCAACCAGCAGCTTCCGCTGGCCGATGAGAGTAAGCTCTACCGCAACCCTGCCCGCCGACCAGATGGGTCGGTTGTGTTGTTCGCCCGTGAGCCGGAAGACGAGCGTATCACCGAAACGGCGGCCTTTTTGCACGATGTCCGCACCTCGGTCAGCGGGATTGAGGTCGTGCAGGCCAGCGAGACCAGCGTTGACCTCACCGGGCTGCGCTGGGCCCCCGGTGGCCGTCTGATGGTCACGCTTCAGGGTGGGGTGCTGGTGCTGGTTGACCCCATCAGCGCGCAGGGGTTCCCTCTCCCACTGACCGACGTGGCGGCCTATGCATGGGGCGCGGTGCGCCTGCCCAGCGTTCCCGGCCTACCGCTGACCGATTCGGTGCAGTTCCTCGCCGATGACGGCAGCGGCGCGGCGCAGGTCTGGTCGCTGCCGTCCGATGGGGGCGAGGCGCAGCCCATCACCGCCCATCCAGAGACCATCACCGCCTTTGACCTTACGCCGGACGGCGAAACGGTGGCTTACGTCAGCGCTGGCGGGCTGTGGCTGCTCACGCCTGACTCCGATGAACCGGCTTTGTTGTATGAAGGCGAGTCGTTGGGCGCGCCCAGCTTCAATGGGGACGGCTCGGCGCTGGCGTTCGAGGCCGCCGGGGGAGTCGTCCTGATTGCGCTGGACGGCGACGGCACGCCCCAACCGCTGCTTGATGATTACAGCGCGCCGCGCTTCGCCACGGCGTCGGGCGGTTTGTTGGTGCGAATCGCCGACGGCGACCTCGGCTTCTACGCGCTGGAAACCGGGGAGGTGCGCCGCTTGGGGACGTTCAGACTCGCCAAGCCGCTGGCTGATGGTCGGATTCTGGCGGTCGGCGCCGTGACCGCCGACCAGCCCACCGGCCTGTACATTATCGACCTGAACGCGCCGGAGCCGACCCTGTTCTATGCGCCGCCCGCTGGCCTCGTCATCACCGATTTTACGCCGCTGGACACAGGTCCCGTGCGCGTGCTGCTTACCCGTGCCGACGGCCTCCCTGCGCCGCTGCGGGTGTTCGATGTATCATTAGGGGGTGGCGCTGTGACTATCCCGGTTGTGCCGTACCTTGAAGGCGCACGCATCAGCCGAGATGGTGGTACACTGGCAGGGTATGCCAGCGGCGCAGGCAACCTCGCGGTCTACAGCGTTGTGCTGTCGGCAGAGTCCATCCCGCCCATCCCAGCGCGCATTGAGGGAGTGACGTTTCCGCCTTTCAGATGATTCTCATAATGGAGTTGTATCTTTCTCATCAGGTCTTGATAGTCTCAACAACAATACGAACGCATTACATTCTGTAAGATGCACAAAAAGGAAAAACGGGAATGTCCGGCGAACGCATTCTTGTGATCGAGGACGAGGCCCGTATCGCTCAGTTCATCGAGCGTGGCCTCATCTATGAGGGCTACCGCGTAAATGTGGCGCGTGATGGTCAGACCGGCTTGAATATTGCGCGGGACAATCCGCCCGACCTCGTTATCCTCGATTGGATGATGCCGGGGCTGGATGGTCTTGAGGTCTGCCGCCGCCTGCGCGCTGCCAGCGATGTCCCCATCTTAATGCTTACGGCCAAGGACGACGTGACCGACCGCGTGGCCGCCCTCGATACCGGCGCAGACGATTACCTCGTCAAGCCGTTTTCTATCGATGAGCTGATGGCACGGGTGCGGGCGCTGTTCCGCCGCGCTACCCCGACCTCGCGCCCGGAAATTTTGCGCTTTGCCGACCTGACGCTCGACACCGGCACGCACCGCGCCTACCGGGGCGAGAACGCCATCGACCTGACGGCTAAGGAGTATGAACTGCTAGAGCTGTTCATGCGCAACCCGCGCCAAGTCCTAACCCGCGATGTCATCTTCGACCGGGTGTGGGGCTACGACTTCGGCGGCGAAAGTAACATCATCGAGGTGTACGTGCGCTACCTGCGCCAGAAGACCGAAAACGAAAACCAAGCGCTCGGTGGCCGCTTGATTCACACCGTCCGCGGCGTGGGCTACGTCCTGCGCGAGGAGTAGTAAGTAATCTCTAGCATGACCCTCCGAACAAGGCTGACGCTGTGGTATGCCAGCCTGATTGTCCTCGTGATTATCTCGCTGGGCGCATCAGTGTTCCTGCTGATGACGTGGTCTTTGGTGCGCTATATCGACGGGCGTCTCATGGAGACCGCCGACTGGGTGGGCAGCAGCTCACCCTTCGTCGAGTTAACGCTCAAGTGGCGCGAGGATTATGGCATCAGCCTGTCGGAGCCAGACAGTTTTACCGAGTCGGTCAGCGGCATCCAGATTTGGTTCCGTGAAGGCGAGGATTATCGCCTTGCCCGCACGTCCGATAATATCGCGTGGCACACCGCACCGCTCGACCCCAAGAGCATCGGCCACACCGACCACCACGTCTTCAATACCATCACCATCAACGGCAGTCTGTGGCGCACCCACACCAGCCCGATTATCGACAGCGGCGGGCAGGTGGTCGGCAGCATACAGGTCGCTCAGTCGCTTGCGACCATCAACACGGCCTCGAAAAACCTACTGCTGGCGCTAATTGGTTGTTCGGTGTTTGCCATCACCGGCGCGGTCTTCATCAGCCATTGGTCGGCCAAGCGCATGATTCGCCCGATTGAAGATTTGACCCACGCCGCCTCGCGCATCGCTGGCACGAGCGACCTCTCGACGCGCCTGACGTGGAACGGCCCCCATGATGAGCTTGGGCGGCTGATTTCGGTCTTTAACCGGATGATGGAGCGCCTTCAGCACCTGTTTACCGTGCAGCAGGGTTTCATCCATGACGTATCCCACGAGCTGCGGACGCCGCTGACCGGCGCAATCGGCCACCTCGACTTGATGCGTCGCTACGGCGCAGACACCGAGTCGTTGGAGGCCATGCACAGCGATATGACGCGCATGTCGCGCCTTGTCAATGACCTAATTATGCTGGCGCGGGCCGATTACGGCGGCGTGAATGTCGCGCCCGCTCTGTTGGACAGTGACGTGTTGGTGATGGACGCGATGCAGGCGCTCAAGCCGGTGGCCGAGGGCAAGGGCGTCCGCCTGAAGCTGGAACACCTCGAACCGCTGCGCGTGTTTGCTGACCCCCATCACGTCCGCCACCTGCTGCTTCACATCATTGGCAACGCCATCAAATTTACGCCGGAAGGCGGCAGCGTCACGATTGCTGTCCAGCGGGTGGACCAGATGGCGCGCATTGAGGTCATCGACACCGGCATCGGCATCGCGCAGGAACACTTAGAGCGCATCTTCGACCGCTTCTATCAGGTCGATACCTCGCGGGCACAGGACGGTACGGCGGGCTTCGGCCTCGGCCTGAGCCTTGCGCGCTGGATTGCTGAGGCGCACGGCGGTTCGGTTGATGTCCGCAGCCAAGTCGGTGTCGGAACGACTTTCAGCATCCACCTGCCCATCGCCCGCCCTGAACACGAGGCGCTCATCCCCCATACCCGCGTCACCCAGCGGCGTGCGCCCGTTCGCATCAGCACTTCGCACACAGGCGGGGAACAAGACGGGTAGGACTTAGGGCGCAGCATGCTGCGCCCCACAGTATCCCAATATGATGAGCGTCGCTTACTGCCCCCACGCGACCGGGGTATTGGCGCTGATGCCGGGGATTTCTGCCGCCGCGCCGTTCAGTCCAAACACATAGTGCCGCCCACCAGAGGCCAGCATCCAGCCAGCATCCCGCGCTGCGTTCCACTGCACACGCTCTGGGCGTGCCGTGCCAATTTCGCTGGTAATTTGGTTGCCGTCTTGGTCGTAGAGGTACATTGCGCCGAAGGCCGTCCCCGGACGACCGAGGGCGACCAAGCGACCGTCAGAGGCCTGCGTGCCGTGGGTCAGCACCGGCAGACCAAGCTGGGCGACCGGCGCGGGGCGGAAGTCGCCGCAGGTGGTCGGGTCAACCGTCCCCAGCGTGGGCTGACCGTTCGGGTCGCGCCCGCTGACGACCACCCGCGTCCCGTCGAGTGACCATTCGCTGAACTCATAACGGCAGAAGGGCGGGCGGCGGTTGGGGTCGCCTGCGCGCCCGATGACCATGAAGCCCTCGTAGCCGACATCCTCCATCACTGCGCGGATAATCAACTGCTGGCCGTCGGGCGACCATGCCGCGCTGGTGGCATACCAATGGTCGGGGCCGCCCTCCGCAATAACGAAGTTTCCACAGTTGTTTGTCCCGGTGCGGCAGTTCCGCAGCACTTGGTTGATGCCCGCGTCCAGCGTCCAGACCCACACGCCCTCGTTGGCGTCGCGACGGGCGGGGTTGTCGATGAGGACGGCCACGCTCGCGCCGTCAGCGCTCCAGAACGCGCCGGTCGCCAGTTTGTCATTGGTCTCGCGGCTGGCAGGTGCAAACCCGGTGAACGGGGCGGGGAGGCCGCCTTGTCCGCCGTTGCGGAATACGGTCAGCGTGCCAAACGAGTCAATCGTGGCGTAGTGGGCGCTGTTGGCTGGGCTGACGCTGAAGAAAATTGCACCGCTGGCCCCCGGTGCGCTGTACAGGCTGCTGCTGGGCGCACTGACCAAGACGCCGGGGGCGTTGGGCGCTGGGGCGGGGTTAAACGGCACGACCGAGAATACTGGCGTCGGTGAGGGGAGGGGAGTTGGAGTAGCCGGTTCGGGCGTGGCCGATGGGGGTGGAGTCTCGGTGGGTGCGGCGGTTGGCTCTGGGGTGGGGGTGGGCGGCTCACCAGCGAGGTTGCACCCCGCCGCTGTAAGGCCGATGCACAGGCAGACCAACAGACTTAGAATTGGACGTAGACGCATCGGTGTCCTCCTTGGGTTGGGACGGATACGATTGTTGGGTCAGGTTAAGCCTTAAGTTTAATCGCAATCGCCCGCCGCGTAAAACCCGGTAACAAGGTTGATATTTTTGTGGGGTTTGACCAAAGGGGGTCAGCGGCCAAAATGACACTGCGCTGCATATTTCCCCGCATATTGGGCTATCTTGTGCCTGTCGGACGAACACAAGTTGCGCCATAATCTAAAGATGGGTGTGCGCCAGCCGCCGCCCATTTTTGAATCAGTTTAGGGTCAAACCCGACCTTTAGATGCTGCCCGGAGGTGTCCCCGTGATGCCGAGTGCTTTTACTACTCGCGCATCGCGGTTCATTATAGGCTAATCTCGCTGACCGATAGACCGCTTATCATCCGCAACGAGACCCAAGCCATACAAAGGTGAACCGCAATGTCGTTTGAATCCGTCCCCAGTAAATCCGATGTCCAGCACATCGAGACCAGCGTGCTGAAGTTTTGGCAAGAGCGCCAAGTCTTCCAGCGCAGCATGGAAAATCGCAAAGCCCAAAACGCCCCCAAGTGGGTGACCTATGAAGGCCCCCCGACCGTCAACGGTGTCCCCGGCGTTCACCACGTCTTGGCGCGCTCGTTTAAGGATATGTTCCCGCGCTTCCACACCATGCGCGGCAAATATGTCCTCCGCAAGGGCGGCTGGGATACCCACGGCCTGCCGGTCGAACTTCAGATGGAGAAACAGCTCGGCTTCAAGAGCAAATCGGACATCGA
>JALONW010000283.1 GCA_025454725.1 Anaerolineae bacterium | reverse complement strand
GTGCGGACGGCGGGGCGCTGGGTGCTGTGGTCACACGTCGCGGGCGTGCTGCCCGATTACCGTCGGCGCAAACTGGGCGCGGGCATTAAGTGGGCGCAGCGCACATGGGCGCTTGACAACGGCTACGACCAAATCCGCTGGACGTTCGACCCGATGCAGGCGGGCAACGCCAACTTTAATTTGCGCGTTCTCGGCGCAGTCACATCCAAGATTAGCCAGAATATGTACGGCATCTACGACGATGCGCTCAATCCCGGCCTGCCGACCGACCGCTTCGAGGCAGTTTGGTCGCTGGATGACCCACGGGTGACGACGCGAGCCGACGGTCACTTGCCGGATGTGCTGCCGCTGCCGTCGCTGGCATTGTTGGCTTATGAAAATGGTTCACTTGTCCGCCAACCGCTGGGGAAGTCGCCCAGCGCGGCGCGGGTCGAGATTCCGGTGGCGTTTTCGGCGCTGGGGCGTGAGGATGCAGCGCTGGCACGAGATTGGCAGACCAATTTACGCGAGGTCTTAACTGGCGCATTTGCGGAGGGGCTGTCGGTGGTCGATTTCATCCGCAATGACGGACGCTGTTGGTATGTGCTGGGGCGGATATAGACCCGTCAGCACCCCCGCTACAAAAAATCCCCCTCTACACGCGGTAGAAGGGGATTTTTTTCGTTCAACCCAGCCTTATGGGGCGGGAGTCGCGGTTGCCGTCGGTGTGGCGGTCGGTGCAGCCGTCGGGAGCGCGCCGAAGTCGGTGCTGAGCGGGATGTCCTCCAGCTCGACCGGGCGGTCATTGAAGCTGAACACGAGGTAGGTGGTCGAGAGCCAACCGCGTGCGCCGTCGAACTCGACCTCCACCCAGTCGAGGGTGTTGGTGCGACTGAAGACCTGAGCGCGAGCACCCAGCGGCAGGTTTGCCAGCACCTCGGCCTGAACGTTGGGGGTGCGGCGCAGGTTGAGGCTGACGCCGGTGTTCAGCCCGACGACCTCAGCCACATTGACACCGCGCAGCGGGTCGGCGGTCGGCTGAACGACGCCGGGCGCGTCCGCGCTAACCTCACCGCGCAGGGCAGCCTCGTCCACCGGCTCGACCAAGCCAGCGACGGTCAGTTCCTCAAGGGTTTGCTCGCGGCCACGGAACTCGTAGCGCAGGTAGAGCGTCCCGGCCCAACCGCGAATCGTGCCGCCCTCGGCGGGCGCGTATTCGACGAATGCCCACTGACCGGAGTCACCGACCCCAATCAGGCGCAGCGACGTGCCGCTGAGGACACGCGCCAGCACCTCGCCGCCGCTTTCGGCGGTGCGGCGGACGTTGAGGTTAACGCCAGCGTCAAGGTTGAACACGACAGCACGGGCGAAGTTCTCCGGTGGGACAGGCGTGGTGACAACCGTGCCGGTCGCCGTGCCGGGCTGGTTGCGCGGCACGGTCGGCAGGTCAGCGAGGCGCTGCGGTTCACCACGTGGCTCGGTCACCGTGAGGTACAGCGCGTTGACCCATGCCGTCACCTCACCATCAGGCGTGCTGAGGGTGACGTTCAGCCATGTGTCGATGGGCGCAAGGTCGGCATCTGCATCGGGCAGCAGGGTCACGGGGTCGATGAACTCTGTACCGTCCGGCAGCAGGATGATTTCGCCGGTCAGCACGTCGATGGGTGCGCCTTCACGCCCGTTGACCACGAACACGGTGCCGGTCGGCGCGAGGCCGAGCGAGCGCGCTTCTGCCGAGGGGTACTCGCGCAGTTGCAGGTTCGCGCCGGGGTCGAGGACGACGCGGGCGGTCGGCAGCTCATTGGCGGTCGGGCCGGTGACAACCGTCACGACTGGGGCAGCGGTGGCGACCGGCGCACCCGGTGCGGGCGTTTCGGTCGGCAGCGGGGTAGGGGTGGCCTGTGTGACGACGATAATCTCGTCGGACGCGCCCGGCGCGCTGTTGATGGCCTGCGCCAGCGTGGTTGGGACGACGCGCAGCGCGAAGTCGCTGCCCGAACGCAGCGCAATCAGGTTGTAGTAGGTGCCGCCGTACAGCGAGACGTTGGGGATGACGACCTCGGCGTCCACCGTCCCGGCCTGCACCGTCAAGGTGACGCCCTGACGACTGGGGGCGACGCTGACGGTCTCACCCGCCGCGCCAACGCTCAAGCCCTCGGCCAAGACTGTGCCGTCGGCCAGTGCTGCACTGACGGTCGTGCCTTCGATGGCGTTGAGGACAGTGACACCAGCGGTACGGGTGGTCACGCCGCTAAGGTCATCGGTCACGGTGACGACCTGAAGGTCATCCAATGTGCCGACGGCGGCTACAGTGGTCGCAGCGCCCGCCGCAACTTCTAGTTCGAGCGAAGCGACCTCAGCCCCGCCGCCCGCGACGCGCAGGCTTGCGGTGTAGCTGCCTGCATCGACCGGGATATGCACAGTGCTGGTCCCAAAGGCTAGCGCCGGGACGACCAGCGTATCATCGACGAACACATCGACGTTGGGCGCGCCCTCAGCGGCGTGGCTGACGCGCACGAAACCGACCTCACCGTCAACATCGACGGGTGAGCGCAGCACCGTGGACTGTGGGCTGTTGGCCGTACCGTAGATGACGATGGTCTGGGCGGTGCGCGCCGTCAGCCCGTACTGTGCCTCCGGCAGGACAGCTTCTTCCGGCGTGCCGCCGGTCGGGAAGGCGGTGAAGCTGTAAGCGCCAATCGGCACGTCGATGGTGTTGAGGAAGTCCTTGTAGGCCAAGCCGGTGATGATGGCCTGACCATCGGCTTGGAAGTCCAACGCCGCGCCGTCCTTTAGCGCGTGGATGACGTTGAAGCGGCTCGACCCCAGCGCCAACGGGTTGAGGTCGTCGCGGTACACGTCGAACAGCAGCGGGTCGGTGGACGAGGCGATTAGGGTGAAGGCCTCATCAGGCGCGGCAGCCACGGTCTGCTCGAACAGGGTGCTGGTCACACCGCTGAGGGTGACGCGCACGCGCACCTCACCACCGGTCACGGTGATGTAGCCTGTCGCCTCGCCGAAGCCGAGGTTGGCGGCGCTCAGGTTGTCGTTGACGTAGATATCGAGGCCAGCCACGCCGGGGATGACGTGGAGGAAGCGCACGCGGGCGTTGGTCTCCTGTGCGCTGGCGGTGAACGCCAGCAGCACCACCAAAACCGCCGCCATGAGCAGGGTAATTAACTTGCGGATAGACTGCATAGATGACCCTCCTTGGTCGTCTTAGGTCAAAGCCGAACCGGGCTTAGGTGCCTTCCTGCCACTGGTTCAGGTAGTGTTCCTGCTGCGCCGTCAGGGTGTCGATGCGGACGCCCATGGCCTCCAACTTGAGGCGGGCAATTTCCTTGTCCACATCCTCCGGGATGACGTACACATCCGGCTTGAGGTTGGCGGCGTTCTTGAGCATGTACTCGGCGGCCAACGCTTGGTTGGCGAAGCTCATGTCCATCACGCTGGCCGGGTGGCCTTCCGCCGCCGCGAGGTTAATCAGGCGACCCTCACCCAAGACGTACAGCAGCTTACCTTTGACAACATACTCCTCAACAAACGGGCGGACAAGGCGCGGTTCCCCTGCGCTCATCGCACGCAGCCCGTCGAGGTTGATTTCGACGTTGAAGTGGCCGCTGTTGCACATAATCGCGCCGTTCTTCATCGCCGCGAAGTGGTGGACATCGAGGACGTTGATGTCACCTGTGGCAGTGATGAAGATGTCGCCGACCGGGGCGGCCTGCTCCATCGGCATCACGCGGTAGCCGTCCATGACCGCTTCCAGCGCACGCAGCGGGTCAATCTCAGTGACGATGACGTTCGCGCCCATGCCATGAGCGCGGCTGGCGATACCACGGCTGCACCAGCCGTAACCAGCGACCACGATGGTGCGACCGGCCAACAGGATGTTGGTGGCGCGCACGATGCCGTCGATGGTGCTTTGGCCGGTGCCGTAGCGGTTGTCGAACAGGTGCTTGGTGTTGCTGTCGTTGACGGCCAAGACCGGGAACATCAGCGCGCCGTCCTTCGCCATCGCACGCAGTCGGATGACGCCGGTGGTGGTCTCCTCGGTGCCGCCGACGATGTGTTCCAGTAGCTCGCGGCGATTCTTGTGAATCTCGCTCACGAGGTCACAGCCGTCGTCCATGGTCATCTGCGGCTTGTGGTCCAGCGCCGCGGTGATGTGGTTGAAGTAGGTTTCACGGTCCTCGCCCTTGATGGCGTAGACCGGGATTTCGTCGTGCAGCACCAGCGAGGCGGCCACGTCGTCTTGGGTCGAAAGCGGGTTGCTGGCGACCAACACGATGTCCGCGCCGCCCGCCGCCAGCGTCTTGACGAGGTTGGCGGTTTCGGTGGTGACGTGCAGGCAGGCCGACACGCGCAGACCCTTCAGCGGCTTCTCACGCTCGAAGCGCTCACGGATGGCGCGCAGCACGGGCATTTCCAGCTCCGCCCAGTTGATGCGGAAGCGGCCACCTTCGGCCAGCGAAAGGTCTTTCACGTCGTGTTCAGTAGGCATGGGTTTTCCTTTGTTACTCCGTCTGTAATGAGATTGTGGTTTAGGATAGGCGAAGAGGGCGCGTCGGTCTAGACCGCGTCCGCCGATTGCAGAAGCTCGTCCAAGACGCCGCCGTCATCGTAGGTTCCCCGGAAACGGGCGACGAATTCTTGGATGGTGAAGTTGTGGCTTTGCGTGCCGACCTGCTCTAAAACGTAGGTGGCGCACAGTGAACCGACCAACCCAGACAGGCGCAGCGGCCAGCCCGACATGATGCCCCGAATCAGGCCAGCGCGGAAAGCGTCGCCCACGCCGGTCGGGTCAGCGATGTGGACTTCGGGGAATGCGGGGACATCCTCAAACGAGTCGCCCTGATAAATGGTCGAGCCACGCTTGCCCTTGGTGATGACCAAGACTGGCAGCTTGGCCCGCAGGTCTTCCAGCGACAGGCCGGTCTTCTTGCTGATGATGCTGGCCTCATAGGCGTTGACCACCATCGCATAAGCGCCTTCCATGTCCTGCGACAGCTCCTCACCGCTGAGACGCGGAACCTGCTGGCTTGGGTCATAGATGAACGGAACGCCCATCTGGCGCGCTTCAGCGCACAGACTGCTCATGGCTTTGGGGTCGTTGGGCGAGACCACAATCCATGACGGTTTGGGCTTGTCCGTCAGCGCATCGGCCAGTTTGAAGTCGGCGGCGCGACCCATTGCCCCGGCGTAAAACGAGGCAATTTGATTGTTATCGAGGTCGGTATTGGCGAAGAACGACGCGGTGAACAGGTCGGTGAGCTGCGGGACAATCGAGCAGTCCACGCCGTTGGATTCGAGCCACTGGCGGTATTCGCCGAAATCGCGGCCTGCGGTGCCGAACACGCTGGGGCGGACGCCCAGCTTTGCCAGCGTAAACGAGATGTTGGCGGCGACGCCGCCCCAGTGTCGGGTCATCTCATCGACGAGGAAGCTCAGGCTGACCTGATGCAAATCCTCGGTGATGATATGCTCGACGAACCGGCCCGGAAAGCGCATGAGGTAGTCGTAGGCGATAGAGCCGGTAAGGATGATTGACATTGAGAATCCATGTTTCTAACGGTATGCAAAACATCAGGATTATAATCTTTAACGTGCAGCCCCACCAGTCGCAG
>JALONW010000282.1 GCA_025454725.1 Anaerolineae bacterium | reverse complement strand
AGGGCGGGTTAGTTCTGGACGGTCTGTGCCAGCTTGATAAGTTGGTTAGAGACCACGGCATTGGGCTGAAGGACGACGATGGGCTGGCCGGTCTCCAGCGCTTGGTAAGCCACTTCCGGCGCTGCCGAGACCATGCCCGCGACTGACTGGCCGAGGCGCGCTTCGACATCGGTCCATGTGATGGTGTAGCGCGCCAGTGGGCTGCGGTTGACCACCACGAGGTGGATAGGCTTGTCGGTGAAGTCTGTCCGCAGCGCGCCCAAGAGCTGTTCGGCGGCGTTCATAGCCACGGGAATCGGCTCGACCAGCACCACGAGCTTATCAAGGCTGTTCAGCAATTTGGCGGTCATTTCGGTGTAGCCCGTGCCGAGGTCGCACATTACATGCGTACTCAGCCCCTTGAGCGCCTTAACCGTGGCGACGGCGGCCTCCAGCGGGTACTTGGTGTGTGCTTCCTTCGGGTCAGCAGACGAGGCCAACAGGCGCGCCCCTGTCGTGTGCTGGAGCAGGTGCTGCATCACCAGCGGCCCCCGGATGTCCGGGACAGGGCGGGTCAGCACGGTTGCCATACCGTCGAGCTTGCCGGTCATACCCAGTTGGGCGGCGGCTGCGCCCGTCCCAAGCTGAAAGTCCGCGATAATGGGGCGCTGCTTGGTCTGCGCCAGCGCAACGGCCATATTGACCGCGACGGTGGTCGTCCCGATGCCGCCCTTGCTGCCCAAGACGCCGACGGCAATCCCCTGCGGGCGGATGTGCTGGCTGGCGGTGGCGTTGCGCCCCAAGACGGCCTTGATACGCGAAGCCAGTTCCGCCGGGTGGGTGGGCTTGGTCAGGTAGTCGTCTGCGCCCGCCTCAAAACCGGCCACCTTGTCGTCGATAAGGGTCTTAGCGGTGAACATGATGATGGGGATAGGACGGGTTTCAGGGTTGCCGCGCAGTCGGCGGCAGACTTCATAGCCGTCCATGTCAGCCATCATCACGTCTAGGATGACGAGCTGCGGTTTTTCGATGCCTGCCTTCATCAGCGCTTGGTTGCCAGAGTTCGCCATAACGACCTCATAGCCTTGGCGCTTGAGCATCATCCCAATCAGCTTTAAGCTCTCAACATCATCGTCTACGACGAGGATTTTTTCTGCCATGATGGTACGTCCTTACCTTTCTAGGTTGATAAGAGATTATAACCGAGCCTGCCGTGGACGCGCCGCACCCAGTGGAGTCCGCAGGGTCTGCGGGCGGCGCTGCGCCTCGCCATAGGCAAAATCGCGCAGCGGGTCAGATTTCTGCATGGTGGTGATGGCGATGACCACATCCCCCGGTTGGATGATGTAGGACTCGGCGGGGCTGTAAGTCATGGCCGTGTCTGGGCGGCGGACACCGATAATGCGGGCGTCGTAGTCATGCCAGACCTGTAGCTCGGCAATGCTGCCCCCAGCCCACGGGGAGCTGGCCTCGATATAAAGTTCAGTGGTCTCAATCCCCGTCGCACGATTATACAGGACATAGTTCATAAAATCGCTAATGACCGGGCGGGTGGTCGCCAGCAGCAGGAACTGGGAGGCGATGCGCGCCGGGTTAATCACGCGGTCGGCCCCAGCCCGTTGCAGCTTGGCGACCATATCATCGGCCTCGGCCACGCTGCTGATGAGGATTTGTCTGTTGAGCGTGCGGCTGGTCAACACCGCCATGACATTGGCGGCGCGGTCATCGGTGGCTACCATAATCGCCAGCGCCCGCTCGATGCCCGCCCGTTTGAGTGTGGATTCCTCGGTCAGGTTGCCCTCGACCACCCGGAAGCCGCGCCCCAACAGCGCCGCCGCCTCGATGGGGTCGCTGGTGATGACGACAAACGGGCGTTCCGGCGCGAGGCGGTCCAGCGCGCTGGCGGCCACTTGTCCACCCGCCCCGATGATGAAGTGGTTCCGCAGTTGGGCGATGGACTGGGCGGCGCGGTCTGCGGTCATCGGTGAGTCGGCGCGGGTCTGCGGCTCTAGGCTGACAAGGCGCTGCCATGTGTTGCCATAGGCGCGGTAGGTCTGACCGGGGCGGCTGTCGCGCAGGATAGCCGGGATGGCGTCCTCCTGCGCGATGACCAAGACCACCTCGTCCTCCTCGAACACGTCATCGGGGGTGAAGTAGTAGGCGTAACTGCCATCGGCACGACGCACGGCAAGCAGTCCCGCCCCGTCGAAGCGCCCGTTTAGGTCGAGGTCGCTGACCGGGCGGCCAATCCACGGCGAGTCGTCGTACATGAATACCTGTAGGACGTGCCAGCCCTCGGTCTCCTGCTCGAACAGGATGGACGAGAAGAACTCGTTGACGGCGGGGCGGAAAGTGACGTTGTTCAGGAACTGTGCGGCAACCTCGGCGGGGTCAATCAGGTGGTTTGCGCCAGCGCGCATCAGCTTGTGGGAGAGGCGGTTGTCCTGCACAGCGGCGGTAATCATCAGGTTGGGGTTGCACACGTTGGCGGTCAGCACGGTGAGCAGCGTATCGGTGTCGCTGTCCTCCATCACCATCAGCGCCTGCGCCTCGCCAATGCCCGCCCGCGCCAGTATCTCGTCGTCATTGGGGTCACCCTCGATGGCAAGAATGCCCAATGCCCGGATTCCGCTGGCGGTTTCGGGGTCTTGTGTGACACAGACCACGAGGTCAGCCACTGTGGTATGGCGCGAAAACTTGAGCGCGGTCTTGTAGATGAACCGTTGGGCGCGGGGCGGCAGTACCCATCCGATGCGCTGGACGGTGCGACGGGCTTGGACGGCGCGGCGGATGGCGGCGCGCTTGACCAGCGACTCGACCGCGTGGTCTACGAGGTCGCCTTGGCCGACAATGATAAAGTGCTGACGCAGTTTGGTGACCAGCCGCGTGGTACGTGCCTGTTGGCGGAAGCGAATCAGGTCGGGGCTGAACAGCAGGGTCAAGAACGCCTGCACCGCAAAGGCGAACACGCCTAGACCGGTCAGCAGCATGATGATGGTGAACAGCCGCCCCAAATCGGTCTGGGGTACGATGTCACCGTAGCCGACCGTCGCCAGCGTGACGATGGTCAGCCAGACGGCATCCAACAGGCTCATGCGTTCAATCAGCATGAAGCCGCTGATACCGACCACGAGGACGACCAGAAAGACAATGAGCGCGGTGCGGATTTGTCGGCGTGTTTCGGTATAGCTGTTCATGGTGTCGTTTGTCGCCCCCAACCCCATATTATAGACAAAAAACGTACATTCTGGGCGGTGAGGTTTGTTTTCTGAAACCAACCTCGAACCGGGTTATAACACGCTGTAGATGAGGTTCCTACAGCCCAAACACAAACCCCGCTCCAAACTGGAACGGGGTTTTGATTCCCACAGGGAAGGGGAGGGGACTACAGGCCGGACGAACGGGCGTCCTGCTCCGTCCATGTGTTGGTGATGCCGCGCTTGGGCGCGTTGGCGCGGGCGGGGGTTTCGACCCAGCCGTAGGCAAATGTCACCAGCAGGCTCGTCCCAATCATGGTCAGCGCGACAATGATGGAGCGCCAGCCGAAGCCGGTGATTAAACCGGTCAGCACCACCACCGGCACAGCGGTAAACAGGCATGACGCGATTAGGTTTAACGTTTTGGCGGTCGTCCCGCCGTAAATCGGCTCGCGGCGCTCGCTGCTGCGGGCGGTGCGTGGGCCGAAGATTAAGGCGGCGAGGCCGCCCATCACCAACATCCAAAGTTCTGGGGTCATGCGGCGCAACCTAGCGGAGCGAGTAGATGAACGGCGCGGTGACGGGGTTGCTGCCCAGCACGATGATGACGGCGAAAACCGCCAGTACCACCACCATCGGAATCAGCCAGTACAGCTTCTGCTTCCACAGGTAGCTGAACAGCTCACCCAGTACGCCCATCCGACCGAAGAAATCTTCGACGGCGTTGGGCTTCTCGGTAGTGTCGATGGGGTTGTTGTTCGCGGCGTTGTCGTTCAGGTCTTTGGCGCTCATGGGGTTGGTTTATCCCTCTTACTTGGCTTACGAATTGGGTTTGCGGACGAGCAGTGTCTCCATCACGAGGATGTCGATGTCGCTGTTGGCAAAGGTATTGATGGCGTTGGCCGGAGTGTTGACGATGGGTTCGCCGCGCAGATTGAACGAGGTGTTCAACAGTACGGGCGTCCCGGTAAGCTGCCCAAACCGCTCGATGACACCATAGTAACGCGGGTTGGTCGAACGTTCAATCGCCTGTAAACGTCCAGTTCCTTTGTGATTGACCGCCTGAATCTCGTCCCGCTTGCTGTCCTTGATGGGCGCGACCATCAGCATGTAGCGCGGCGCTTCGTGGTCCTGCACGCCCTCATAATCGAAGTATTCGGCGGCACGGTCGCGCAGAATCACCGGCGCGAACGGGCGGAACGGCTCGCGGAACTTGATTTTGGTGTTGACGACCTCTTTCATCGCCTCGGTGCGCGGGTCAGCGAGGATGCTGCGCGCACCCAGCGCACGCGGCCCCCACTCATAGCGCCCTTGCATCCACCCGATGACCTTGGATTTGGTCAGTTCTTCGGCGCACACGTCCAACATCTTTTCGGGGTCAGACTCAAACGACTCGTACTTGAGTCCGGCCTCGTCGAGGGTCTGCTTAATCTGCGCCTCGTTATAGCTGGCACCCCAATAGGCGTGGGGCATTGGGCCGGTGCGCGGCTTGCCCATCACCACATGGTACGCCCACAGCGCCGCGCCCAGCGCGCCGCCGTCGTCGCCGGACGCGGGTTGAATGTAGATTTCCTTGAACGGGGTCTCGTTCAGCAAACGCCAGTTGGCCTTGGTGTTGAGCGCCACGCCGCCCGCCATCACCAGATGGTCAAGGCCGGTCTGCTTGTGCAGGTGATTGCAGATGGCAATCAGGGCATCTTCGGTGGCCTGTTGGATGGTGGCCGATACGTCGGCGTAGTGTTGATTGAGCGCCATCGCGTCTTTTTCGGCGGCGCGCTCTGGGTTGGTCTCCATCGTGAAGAAGTCGGCCTCTGCCGGGCGCGACGGCCCGAACAACTCGACAAACTTCTGGTTGAAGCTGGTGTCCGCTGACTCGTGGAAGCTGAAATAATCCATATCGAGGCGGAAGCTGCCGTCAGACGGGTTGAGCTTGAAAACCTTCTCAATCTTGTCCATGTAGCGCGGCGTGCCGTAGGGCGACATGCCCATGACCTTGTACTCGCCGTTGTTGACTCGGAAGCCAAGCCACGCGGTGAAGGCCGAATACAACAGGCCGAGCGAGTGCGGGAAGCGTGTCTCGCTGAACAGGTTAATCTCGTTGGTCCCGGTCTCACCTTCGGCGAAGCTGGTGGCCTTGCCCAGCGTGGTACTCGTCCACTCGCCCACACCGTCGGCGGTCAGCACGGCGGCGTCCTTAAACGGGCTGGCGAAGAACGCGCTGGCGGCGTGGCTCATGTGATGGTCGCAGAACAAGACCTTCTTGAAGCTCACGCCGGTCTGCTTGAGGATTTCGTTTTTAATCCACAGATTCTGCTGGAGCCAACCGGTCATGGCCTCGCGCCAGACGGCCAGCGAGTTGGGGAAGGTGTTCAGCGTGGTCTGGAGGATGCGCTCGAACTTGACCAGCGGTTTTTCGTAAAACACCACATAGTC
>JALONW010000281.1 GCA_025454725.1 Anaerolineae bacterium | reverse complement strand
CGAGGAGACCGAAAGACCCGTCACCGTGCAGGAGGCGCACCCGCTGGCGGGCGGCGCATCGCGTGACAGTTGGGTGTTCGCCGCGCAGATTGACGGGACGCCGGGGCGTTTCGTGCTGCGTCGCGATTTCCCCACCACCATGAACGACAAAGCCCTGACCCGTGCCCAAGAGTTCGCTCTGATGCGCGCCGCGCACGGCCACGGTGTGCGGGTGGCGCGGGTGCGCTGGCTGTGTGATGACCCCGCTGTGCTGGGTTTGCCGTTTTTCATCATGGATTATGTCGGCGGCGTGTCGGTCGGGCGCAAGGTGATGTCACAGCCCGATTTGGCCGATGCCCGCGCCAAACTCCCCGCGCAAATGGCCGAACAGCTCGCCCGAATCCACACGCTTGACGCCAGCGGTCTGGATTTCTTGGCCGCGCCCAGCGGCAAAGACCCCGCCCGCCACGCTATCCACGAGACCTATGGGTTTATCGATGCCATCGGCGCTGCCGTCCCCGCGCTGGAATATGCGTTAGATTGGTGCGCCCGTCACGCCCCACGCGCCGACCGCATCACCTTCCTGCACGGCGATTTCCGCATCGGAAACCTGTTGGTGGATGCCGAAGGGCTGGCCGCCGTCATCGACTGGGAATTTTCGCACCTCGGCGACCCACACGAGGAACTGGGCTATCTGTGTATGCGCGATTGGCGCTTCGGCCAAGACCATCTGCGCGCCGCCGGGCTGTGCGACCGAGAGACCTTCCTCCGCCACTATGAACAGCACAGCGGCCAGTCGGTTGACCGCGCCGCCGTGACATGGTGGGAGATTATCGGCAACATCCGCTGGGCGGTGATGTGCCTGACGCAGGCCGAGCGCCACTTATCCGGCCAAGACCCCAGCATCGAACTGGCGAGCTTGGGCCGCCGGTCGGTCGAGATGCAGGCCGAGGCGCTGCGTTTAATCCAACAAACCGGATAAATCCCACGGGTGGGTCGGCAAGCGCGCCCCTACACCCAAAAATGGTCGTTCGACCTTGTTGGTCTTCGAGTCACACAGCATGAGGTCGGATTGGAATGTAAAACAGAAAACATTCTCATCACCCATCACTCCAACCTCATCACTGTCTTTAGGCGGGATAATCAACCTCATAAGTCTGGTCGATTTCAGGGATGGGCATCGAGCGCATCAGGCCATCCGGCCAGATTACCTCGACACGCAGGTCGGTTTCCGGCTCGACGCCGAGGCCGAAATGCGCGACTGGCTCCATCTGACACAGGTAGCCGCTGCCCGCGCAGATAGCGCGAATCTGGGTGCGGCGCGCGCCAATCAGCCGGACGACCGCGCCGCGTGCCGGTGCGCCGTAGCGCGTCAGAGGCTTAATCCGCAGCCAGTGGCCGAGGTTGGGCAGCGGTTGATAGAAGGTCAGCGGTTGCAGGTTCGACTCGCCGTGCGAGATGAGCAGTTCCAGACGACCGTCATTGTTGAAGTCGCCGACTGCCGCGCCCGTCCCAAAACCGTAAGGTTCGCCCGCCGCGCCGATGTTGATGCGCGTCCAGCGCCCCTCACGGAAGGCGAACAATCGGTTGGGTTCACCGATGTTGTTGAAGAACAATTCTTCATAGCCGTCGTTGTCGAAATCGGCGGCGATGACCGTGCGGACGCGGCTGGGGAGCGCCATTTCGGGCGGCGCGACGTTGCGGAAGATGCCGGTCTCGGTGCGGACGAACAAGCGGTGCGGCCCTTCCCAGTTGCCATACACGATGTCGAGGCGGCCATCGCCGTTGAAGTCCCCGACCGCGACGCCGCGCACATTTTCGAGGCTGTCACTCAGTCCAACGCGCTCAGCCACCTCTTCATAGGTGCCGTCGCCTCGGTTGACGAACAGGAAATTGGGGCCGCGCTCGTTCCCAGCGAACACATCCATTCGCGGCGAGATGACCGGCAGGCTGAGGAGTGACCGCCCACCTGCCACCAGCGCAACACCGGCCTTGCTCGCCACGTCCTGCACCAGCCCGCGCCCATCCAGCTCGTACAGGCGCATCGGGCCGCCGTAGTTGGCGACGAAGAAGCCATACACCCCGTCGCCGTCGCGGTCAACTGCCGCGACCGAGCGCCCCGCCGTCAGGTTGACGTTGTTTTCGTTGTCCTCGACTGAGAATAGGTCAATCCACTTCAGCCCCCGGTTGATGAACAGCCGGTCACCGAGCCGTTTGGGGCCGTCGAAGGTGTCGGTATTGAGGATGTAGATTTCCTCGCGCCCATCGCCGTTGATGTCAGCAGCAGCGACCCCGATGGCCTGCCGGTCAGCGTCGGCCAAAACGGGGTCGGCAATATCGACCAACATGCGCCCGTCCCACTTCAGCACGCGGTTGGGAAACCCAAAGCCCGCGATGATAATCTCGTACTCGCCGTCCCCATCCACATCGCTCACGGCGACGCCGTAGCTCATTTGGTGGGGGTTGTCGCGGATGAAGGACGTGGCATCAGTGAACAAGCACAGCTCCCTACTACATATCCAGATAATCGCGCAGTTGGCGGCTGCGGGTGGGGTGGCGCAGCTTGCGGAGCGCTTTGGCCTCAATCTGACGTACGCGCTCACGGGTGACGCCAAAGTAACGCCCGACCTCCTCCAACGTGCGGTCTTGGCCGTCCAGCAGACCATAGCGCATCTCTAAGACCTCACGTTCACGGTCACTGAGGACGCCCAGCGCCGCCGTAATCTGCTCCTTGAGCAGTTGGCGCGTGGCCGACTCGGCGGGGCCGGGGGTCTTGTCGTCGGGGATGAAGTCACCGTACTGGCTGGTCTCCTCCTGCCCCACCGGCTGTTCAAGGCTGAGGGGTTCTTGGCTGACGCGCTGAATCTTGCGCACCTTCTGGGCGGCGCGGCGCAGCTTGCGCTGAAGACCGGCCTCCAACGGGACACCCTGCTCCTTGAGGAACTTAATCGCTTGGGTCTCCTCAGCGGTCAAGAACTCCATCTCAAGAGCGATTTGTTCAGCGGTCGGCTCCTGCCCATTCTGCTGAAGGAGCTGACGCTGCACGCGCACCAACCGATTGATGGTCTCGACCATGTGGACCGGGATGCGGATGGTGCGGCTCTGGTCGGCGATGGCGCGGCTGATGGCCTGCCGAATCCACCACGTCGCGTAGGTGCTGAACTTAAAGCCCTTGGTGTGGTCAAACTTAGCGACGGCGCGCAGCAGGCCGATGTTGCCCTCTTGAATCAGGTCGAGGAAGTTGATGCCGCGCCCCATGTAGCGCTTGGCGACGCTGACGACCAAGCGCAGGTTGGCGCGGGTCAGCGCCTCACTCGCCATCTCCGCCCGGCGCTCGATTTGGTCGAGCAGGTCGGGCAGCCCTTCCACCGCATCCTCGTCGGACATCAGCATCTGCTCATAGTCCTGCGACGACGGCAGCGTGTGGTGTTCGCGGACGAACCGCTTGAATTTGGGCCACACCAGCGGCGAGACGAAATAGAAGCCCTGCATCGAGCCAAAGACCTGCGTGGCGTACTCGGTCCATGCCTCGTCACGCCCCCACTCGCGCTGGCGCAGGTACTGGCGCACGTAAGATTTATCGCCGTTGCTGTCGGCGTTGTTGTTGATGGCCTGCACCTCTTCCATCAAGCGAATCGGGTCGGGCGGCTCGACCTTGAGCTTCTGTGAGCGCTTCTGGACATTGCTCCACATTTCGCTGGTCTCGCGGTAAGCAGCCAAAACCACCTCGTGCGGCTTGGGCAGCCCACGTTTGACGGTATCGGTGTCCAGCTTGCTCAAGCGGTCTTTGGTCGCTTCGAGCATGTGATTGGCCGCCAATTGGGTACTCAGCCAGACCTCGCGGTTGCCGTCCAGCAGCAGCACCTGACCAATTTCCTTGAGGTACATCCGCACCGGGTCATCGGTCGGCATCACTCCGTCGAGCTGGTTGATGTCCGACAGGTCATCCTCAATGTCGTCATCCATGCCGGGGCGAAAATCAGCCTCATCCGCGCCACCCCCACCGACTTCCACATCGTCATCATCGTCGTCTTCGACAAAATCGGTGGTCTCAAACTCCTCTTCGACCTCGAAATCGTCGGTCATATCGTCATTGTTCGGCATCTTTTACTCCCCCACTTTCTATAAGGAAAACCTACGTCCCGCGCCGGATGGTAAACGCTAAAAACGCCTATTCGATTTCATCTCGGCGTCGATACGGTGACGAGCGGTCGCCAACAACACCAACTGCTGCGCCAGCGCCCGCGACTGGTCGGCATCACCCTCTTCTTCTGCATCCCTAATCAAGGATTGTAACGCCTCTCCCTCGCGCTGCAAACGGGAAGAACGCAGCCGCAGCGCCGCATGGACGGGTTCGTCTGGATTGCCGCCGAATAAACCTGACCGCCGCTTCTCATGCTGCTCCCAACTGGTGGCGGTTTCGGCTTCTAGGCGCGCATTCAATATGCCAGTGGCACGCGCTCGGTCAGGCTGGCGCAGTGCATCCAATACCACGCGGACGCTGCCGTCTGCCGCCTGCAACAGGTAGCGCGACGGGTCGAGGTCATCCTGCGCCAGCGACTCGAACAGCAGCGGCCACAGCGCCCGCAGACCGGCGTCGTCGAAGTCCTCTGCACCGAATTCGGCCAGCGGCCCGGCCAGCAGCACCGGGTTGTTGTTCGCCAGTTGGCGCAGCCGCCGGTTCATCTGATAAAGGAGCTGCGGGTCCTCGACCAGCATCGATAGACAGTGCTGTTCCAACGCCAGTTCCCCAGCAGCAGGAGTCGGCGGGAGCGCCTCCCTGCCCGCGCTGACCACCGGCGGCGGTTTGACCGTCACCACCTCCAGCCCACCGAAGTCGTCGTCATAGTCCATCGGCGCGCCGTACTCGTCGTACATCGGCGGCTCGTCCAGTTGGGCGCGTGGCGGCAGGTCTGGCGGCGCACCATAGGCGGGGGGCTGTGCGTCTGGTTCAGGGCGAGTGGGCGCGGCGGGTTTGGGCTTCTCGAAACTCTTAGCCTCGGTCGCCGCCCAGCGCATCAGCGTGCGCTCATCAATCCGCAGGCGGACGGCCAGCTTCTGAAGGTTGTCTTGGCGGTACAGGTCGCGCTCCGCCGCCATCAGCAGGGGCAGCACGCGCCGGGCGACCGCTTCGCGTTCCATGATGCTGGCGTCGTGCGGCAGTTCGCGGGTCTCAAAATCGATGACGAAATCGGCGACCGGGCGCGCCTTCTCAATCACCCCCGGCCACTCTCCCGGCGTCTCGCGGATGAAGTCGTCCGGGTCTTTCGCGTCCGGGATATTCAGGACGCGGATGTCAATCTGGAGCTTACCCCCGATGTCCTCGCTCAGGGCGCGCCGGGCGACCTCTAGGCTCCGCATGGTGGCGTTCTGACCGGCGGCGTCGCTGTCCAGCGCCAAAATCACCTTCTTGGCGAGGCGCGGCGCGACCTTCCGTAATTGACCATCGGTCAGCGCCGTTCCCATCTGCGCGACGACATTGGCAAACCCAGCCTGCTGCGCCTGTATCACATCGAGATAGCCTTCGACGATGACCACCGTCTCGGTCTGGCGGATGCCCTCGCGGGCGGTGTCGAGTCCAAACAGGATTTGACTCTTGTCGAACATCACCGACTGCGGCGAGTTGAGGTATTTCGGGTTGTCCTC
>JALONW010000280.1 GCA_025454725.1 Anaerolineae bacterium | reverse complement strand
TACCATGCCGCGCTGGTGATGACCAGCAACTACACGGTTGCGCTGTATGCGGCGGGGCAGCGCTTGTTGGCATCGCTGGGCGCTGACCCGTCAGCGGCGGATTCTGCGCTGTTGGCGCTGCTTGACGCGACCGCGGCTAATATTCGCGCGCGTGGTATCCCCGGCGCACTGACTGGGCCGCTGCTGCGCGGCGCCTACCTTGCACTTGCCCAGCTTACTTTGCCGTTGGTCGAGGCCAGCGGCGTCGATATAACCCCTATTCAGGCGCTCCTGCACCAGAAAGAGACCCCTTAACCCTTATGCGCCTCACCATCCGTGACATCCAAAAAATGAAAGATAACCGTGAGCCAATTGCGATGCTCACGGCTTACGATGCCCCCAGCGCCCGCCTTGCTGAGGCCGCCAACACCCCGACTCTGTTGGTCGGCGATTCGTTGGGGATGGTCGTGCAGGGACACGATTCTACGGTCAAAGTCCGGCTTGAACATATGATTTATCACTGTGAAATCGTCACCCGGGTAACGCAGCGCGCGCTGGTGGTGGGCGATTTACCGTTCATGACCTACAAAGTGAGCGTCCAGCAGCCGCTGACCAATGCCGCCCGTCTGATGCAAGAAGGCGGCGTCGGGGCAGTCAAGCTGGAAGGCGGGGAGTGGCTCGCGCCGACCATCGGCCACATTGTCGCCAGCGGCATCCCGGTCATGGGGCATATTGGCTTGACCCCACAGAGTGTCAACCAATTCGGTGGGTTCCGCGTGCAGGGGCGTGAAGTTGACTCGGCCTACCAACTCGTCAAAGATGCACTGGCCATCCAGCACGCGGGCGCATTCGGCATCGTCTTAGAACTCGTCCCAACCCCACTGGCGGCTTATATTTCCAGTCTGCTCACCATCCCGACCATCGGCATCGGCGCGGGCGGCGGTTGTGACGGTCAAGTACAGGTTTATCACGACCTGTTGACGTTGGCGGGCGAATTTTTGCCCAAGCACGCCAAGCAGTACGCCAACCTCGGTGAAGTGATTCAGGCGGCGCTGACCCAATACAACGACGAGGTACGCACCCGTGCCTTCCCGACCGCCGCGCAGGGCTTCACCCTCAAAGACGAGGTGATGGGCGACCTGCGCCAGCGCGTGGAGGGAGAACTCGGTCTCAAGCCGCGCAGGGATGTCATCGGATGATTGTCGCCCGCACGCTTGCTGAACTTCGCGCCGCCCGCGCCGCCGTTTCGGGGACGGTCGGCCTCGTTCCAACCATGGGCGCGCTCCACGACGGCCACCGCACCCTGCTTGACCACGCCCGCGCCGATAACGATGCTGTGGTCGCCACGATTTTTGTCAATCCGGCGCAGTTTGGCCCCAATGAGGATTTCAGCGCCTACCCGCGCACGGTGGAGGCCGACCTCGCCACCTTTGAGCGCGCCGGGGTCGATATTGCCTTCACGCCGCTGACCGCTGAAGTCTACCCGCCGGGCTTTCAGACCACCGTCGAGGTCGAACACGTCTCGCAGGGGCTGGAAGGCGGCAGGCGTCCCGGCCACTTCAAAGGGGTGGCGACCGTCGTCGCCAAGCTGTTTAACATGGCACAGCCGACTACCGCCTATTTCGGCCAGAAAGACGCCCAACAGGTCGTGGTCATCCGCCGCATGGCCGCCGACCTGAATTTCCCGACCGACATCGCGGTGATTCCCACCCAGCGCGAGGCGGATGGTCTTGCCCTCAGTTCGCGCAACCGCTACCTGACACCTGCCGAGTGCGCTGCTGCGCCGGTTATCTACCGGGCGCTGACGGCAGCAGGTGAGATGTATGCCGCTGGGGAACGCCATCCCGACGCGCTGCGCGCCACGATGCAGGCCGTCCTCGCGTCAGAACCTTTGGGACGGGTCGATTACGTCTCGCTGGCTGACCCGGTGACGCTGCGCGAACTGGACACCCCGACCGACGCGCCGATGCTGGCCTCGCTGACCGTCCAGATAGGGCAGCCGCGCCTGTTGGACAATGCGCTGTTCCCGCTGCACCTGAATACTCGCGCCGGATTGACCCAAACGTTGGGGAAAACGTGACGTTGGCGGGATTCTTAGTTAAAATAAGTTGAACGATGAACCTCACTTGAAAGGCCATATGCAAACCATGTTTAACCAACTTCCTCAGCACGCCATCGACGCCCTCGACTGGGGCTGGGCGGACTATCAGCCGTATTTTGATGACCTCGCTGCTCGCACACTGGACGAGGCGACCGCCTCAGCATGGCTGGCCGACTGGTCGCATGTCTCAAGGGTCGCATGGGAGGCATTCTCGCGCATCAACGTTGCCACGACGGTCGATACCACCGACGAAGTGGCCGACGAGCGCTTCAACCGCTTCATGTCTGAAGTCTATCCTTCGATGATTAGCGCCAACAACCAGCTCAACGCCAAACTGGTCGAGTCCGGCGTGAAAATCGAGGGCTTTGAGCTGCCGATGGCGAAAATTCGCGCTGAACTTGAGCTGTTCCGCGAGGAAAACTTGCCCCTCATGACAGAGGAGAGTATGCTTGACCGCGAGTATGACAAAATCGCTGGAGCGCAGACCGTCGAATGGGAGGGCGAGGAGACCACGCTGGTCAAACTCTCGACCATCCAGCATGACCCTGACCGCGCCAAGCGTGAATCGGCGTGGAAAATCGGCATGGCGCGCCGCTTGCAAGACCGCGAGGCGCTCAACGACCTATGGACGAAATACATGGGTGTGCGCGGTCAGATGGCGCGCAACGCCGGCCAGCCAGACTACACCGCTTACCGCTGGAAACTGCTCAAGCGATTCGACTACACCCCCGCTGATTCTAAGACCTTTCAAGACGCCATTGAGCAGGTGGTTGTCCCCGCCGCCAAGCGCCTGTATGAGCGCAAACAGCAGCGCTTAGGTCTAGACTCGCTGCGCCCGTGGGACACCGAGGCAGACCCCGGCGACCACGCGCCGCTGAAGCCGTTCGAGACGGTCGAGGAACTCATCAGCAAGACCGAGGACGTGTTCAACCGGGTTGACCCCGCGCTGGGCAGCATGTATCAGACCATGCGCGCCGAATCGCTGCTCGACCTCGAAAATCGCAAGGGAAAGGCTCCCGGCGGCTACTGCACCTCGTTTCCGCTGGCGAAACGCCCGTTCATCTTCATGAACGCAGTCGGCCTGCACGATGACGTTCAGACCCTGCTGCACGAGGGCGGCCACGCCTTCCACGCTTTCGCCGCGTCGGAACTGTCCTATGTCCAGCAGGAAGATGTCCCGATGGAGTTCTGCGAGGTCGCGTCGATGGCGATGGAGCTGCTCGCCAGCCCGTACCTGACGGCAGAAAACGGCGGCTACTACAGCGCTAAGGACGCTGCCCGCGCCCGCATCGAACACCTCAGCGGCATCATCCGCTTTTGGCCATACATGGCGGTTGTCGATGCCTTCCAGCATTGGGTCTACGCCAACCACGCTGAGGCCAGCGTCCCGGCCAACTGCGACGCCAAGTGGTCAGAGCTGTGGGACCGTTTCATGCCCGGCATCGACTACAGCGGCCTCGACGACATCAAGGCGACCGGGTGGCACCGCAAGCTGCACATCTTCCAACTGCCGTTTTACTACATCGAATATGGCCTCGCGCAGCTTGGCGCGGTGCAGGTCTACGCCAACGCCCTGAGTGACCAAGCGGGGGCGGTCGCCAACTACCGCAAGGCGCTGGCGCTGGGCGGCACGGCCAACCTGCCCGACCTGTTCAGTGCGGCGGGCGTCCGCTTCGCATTCGACGCCGACACGCTCGGCGGCGCGGTCGAATTGGTCGAGCGCACCATCCGCGACCTCGAAACGGTTTAGGCAAAATTTACGGGGCAGTGCCGCTGTGCTGCACGCGCTGATACGCTGTCACCGCCGCCGCCTGCCCCGCCAGCAGAATCGAGCGCCCCGTCCCGGTCGCCAGCGGTTCACCATTCAGGCGCACCTCGACCGTGTAGGTGCGCTCGTGGTCAGGGCCGCTGATGTCCAAGACATGGTAGGTGGGTGTCTGACCATGTTCTGCCTGTGACCATTCTTGCAGGCGGCTGCGGGCGTCCTTGTCCAGCGCCTCCTGCAAGATTTGGTCTTGCATGGTCGTCAAGCGCGGAATCACAAAGGCGCGGGTCGCGTCCAGCCCGTGGTCGAGGTACAGCGCGCCGACCAGCGCCTCGAATACGCGGCATAGCGTCGAGGTGCGGTCGCGCCCGCCGTTGCGCGCCTCGCCTTTGCCCATGCGGATGGCCGCGCCGAGATTCATCCCACGGGCGAGGTCGGCCAGCGCCTCCATCCGCACCAGCGCCGAGCGCAGACGGGTCAATTCCCCTTCCGATAGGTCAGGGAAACGGCGGAAGAGCATTTCGCCGGTCAGAAAATCCAGCACGGCGTCACCGAGAAATTCTAGGCGCTCGTAATCGGGAGCGTCCTCGTCCGGGTGTTCGTTGAGGTATGACCGATGGGTGAGTGCCTGCCGCAGCAGTTCCGGCTGATTGAAGGTGACACCCATCAGGCGCTGGAGGTCTTGCTCGCTCATCCGACGAACCGTCTAATAATCAGGCTGGCGTTGTGGCCGCCGAACCCGAACGAATTCGACATCACACAGTCGATACGGGTCTCACGAGCGGTGTGCGGCACGTAATCGAGGTCGCAGGCTGGGTCTGGCTCGCGCAGGTTGATGGTCGGTGGCGCGACGTTATCGCGGATGGCGAGGGCGGCGAACGCGGCCTCAATCGCGGCGGTGAAGCCCATCCCGTGGCCGGTCATGCTCTTGGTCGAACTCATCGGGACGTTATAGGCGTGCTGACCGAGCGCCGCCTTGACCGCCTGTGTCTCCATCGCGTCATTGAGCGAGGTAGCCGTCCCGTGCGCGTTGATGTAGTGAATGTCCTCGGCACTGAGGCGGGCGTCGTCCATCGCCATGCGGATGGCACGGGTCGCGCCGCCGCCGCTGGGGTGCGGCGCGGTGATGTGGAAACTGTCCGAGGTCGAGCCGTAGCCGACCACCTCACCGAGGATGACCGCACCGCGTGCCTGCGCGACTTCCAGCGCCTCCAAGACCAGCACGCCCGCGCCCTCCGCGAATACGAGACCAGAACGGTCCTTGCTGAACGGGCGGACAGCCTCTTTTGGGGTGTCGTTGTCGCGACTGCACGCGCCAATCCGGTCAAAGGCGGCGATTCCGATAGGGATGACCGGCGCTTCGCCTGCGCCTGTCACCGCTGCATCCAGCCTACCGAGGCGAATCATGTCGAAGGCGTGGCCAATGCAATCCGCGCCGCTGGCACAGGCCGAGGTCAGCACATACGACGGGCCGGTCATGCCATATTCGATGCTGATAAGCGCACTGCCACCATTGCCCATCAGCATGGGGACGGCAAACGGCGTGACAGCGCGGGCGTCGTGAGTCTTGAAGAAGTCCCACAGGAGTTCGTAGTAGCTGCTCACGCCCGCCACCGCCGAGCCGATGAACACGCCGATTTTGTCACGGTTTTCATCGGTGACGGTTAGGCCAGAGCCGTTGATGGCTTCTTTCGCGGCGGCGGTGATGAAATGTTGGTAACGGTCGCGGCGGCGGACTTCCTTGCCGGCCATATAATCCTCTGGCCGGAAGTTTTTGGCCTCAGCCGCAATCTTGACCGTGAACTGCGACGAGTCATACAGCGTAATCGGCGCGACGCCGCTGCGACCGTTCTTGATGTTGTCCCACGTCTCGGACGTGTTGTTGCCACAAGGCGTCACCATGCCAAGGCCGGTGATGACCACACGACGGGTCATAAAGATGCGCCCTCCTTTAAGGGGTAAGGGATTGTTT
>JALONW010000279.1 GCA_025454725.1 Anaerolineae bacterium | reverse complement strand
TGGTCGCCGCAAAGCCAAGCCGGGATTAAAGATTACAAGTATATCGAGTGGTACAGCGAACACCCTGTCGAGGACGACTTCGCCATGCTCAAGTGGAGCGACGAGAAACTCGGCGGCAAGGGTTACGTCGATTGGTACGAATTCGACCACCCGCAGCTTGGCAAGGTCGAGTTGGGCGGCTGGGACTTCATCTACGCCTTCCGCAACCCGCCCCCGCAGTTCCTAGAGGCTGAGGTTGCGCTGTTCCCCAAGTGGCTGGTGTTCCATCTGCTGATTTCCCCCAAGCTGGAACAGCACAGCCTAAGCGTCGAGAAGCTGGGCGACGGAACCTACTTCATCCGTTTTGCCGTCCACAACACCGGCTACCTGCCCACCCACATCAGCGCCCGTGCATTGGAGCGCAAAGCCACTCGCGGCGTGATGTGCGAGATTGAACTGCCCGACGGCGCGGAACTGCGCGGCGGCAAAACCCGCCATGATATGGGCCAGCTTCAGGGCTGGGCTGGCACGTCGTCAGCACTCTCGATTTGGGGGATGCCCGCCGTCACAGGAGACCGTGGCAAAGCCGAGTATGTGGTTTACGCGCCCAACGGCGGCACAGTCAAAATTACCGCCCGCCACGAGCGCGCTGGGATGGTTTCGGTGGAAGTCCCGCTGGAATAGCCGAGAAAATTCACTGCGGCGGGGATAGACCACTTGGCTGTCCCCGCCGTCAATCAGCCATAAGAAATTCTGTATTACATGTCGTAACACTTTATGTTAGGGTAAGGCAACCTTCAACTTCCTGATTTTCCCCTACCTACAACGGCCACCCAAAATCCTATGCAGCCCACCCCACCCCCTTCGCTGGTCGAACCCATCCGCACAGACGGCTCTAACTTGTTTGCCGACCACACCGTCAAGGTGCGCCTCCCGGCCATCCTCGATGAGACCCTCAGTGTTAACCCCGGCCTATTCCCCCGCGCTCGTGAGGCGGTACAGGCGCTGCGTGACGAAATCGCACGCGGGGACGCTATCATCCCGCTGGCGGACCGACCCGCCGCATCCGCCGAGTATCAGAACTGGCAGGCCGCCCACCGCGTCCGCGCCGGGGCGACATGGCGCAGTGTTGATTGGTTCTTCTGTGAGACCTTTATGTACCGCCGCCTGATGCAGGCGGTGGCTTATTTCGAGACAGAGGACGACCCCTTCCGCCCCATCAAGCGTGTCGAATATGACAGTGCTGTCCACCGTACCGTATTCGACCACGCGCTGTTCGATTCGCAGATGGGGGGGACGGTGCAGCGGCTCAACGCCATGCTGTCCGCTGCTGTGTTTGGCAACCGGGTTGACCTCAGCTACGCCGAAAGCCGGGCACAGGGACTCACCACCGACCAATCCGACCTGTTGGTCGATGACCGCGCCGCCGTCATTGACCACCTGTTGAGCGCCCCAGCGGGTGATGTGCATGTAGTAGCCGACAATGCAGGTTCAGAACTCAGCACCGACCTATGCTTGATTGACCTGCTCATCCGCGAAAACCTCGCGCTGCGGGTCGTGCTGCACGTCAAATATCACCCGACCTTCGTCAGCGACGCCACCCGCGCCGATGTGCTGACGTTTATTTTGGCGTGTGAGGCAGGCAAGTACGGCCTCAGCGCCCGCAGGATGGGCGGACGCCTGCACGATGCAGTCAGGGTCGGGCGGTTGGTTCTGACCGATGACCCATTCTGGAACAGCCCGCATTTCGCTTGGCACATGCCGCTGGCGCTGGCCGAGTCGCTGCAATCAGCGGCGTTGGTGGTGGTCAAGGGCGACGCCAATTACCGCCGCTTTATTGGGGACGCCTACTGGCCGCACCACACCCCATTTAGCACGGTGGTCAGCGGCCTCGGCATGAACCTATTGATGCTGCGGACGCTCAAAAGCGACCCGCTGGTCGGGCTGAAACCGGGCGTGGCGGAATCGCTGGAAACACAGGATGCCCGCTGGCGCTGGAGCGGCAAACGTGCTGTCATCCAAGCACATTTTGGCAAGAACGCCTAAAGCGTTACTCCGTCTCTAAGTCGGCTACCGAGAAGTTGCGAGCGCAGCGAAACCCAATAAATGTGCTGTTATACGTCCCACTCCAATGATTAGGGTCACGGTTTAAGCGCATATCCATTGCATAGCTGGTCGCATCACCGCCGCGCCACGAATGGGTCCGCTCATCTATTGGGAAGCTCACTCGTACCACCTCGCCAAGGTTGCTGCCCATATACGCCGCCCCAACCCACGACACGTCAGAACTGGCTTGGTCAACCGCCACCGGCTTGGGAATGCGACTGCCATCAGTATTGTAAAAATACTCGACGGTTCCCAAATGCAGCGCAGTTGGGTCAAATTGGTCTCCCCATGGGTACAGATAGCTGTTCGGCCCGCGTGCTGCATATTCCCACTCGACCTCAGTCGGAAGCCGTGCGCCTCGCGCCGCACAGTGGGCGGTTGCATTTTCAGGGTCAACCCACCCACGTGGATAATCATCGCCCCAGCGGACAAAATCAAAAGGACGGGTCTCAGTCAGTTCACCTCTCAGGGTGGAATATTCGAGGTGCGTGACCTCATAGCGGTCAATCCAGAACGGCGTACTAAAACAGATGGGTGAAGTGGTTTCAGTCACAAACCATTCCCGCTGGCAAGCGGCAGGGTCATCGGCAAAATCCACCGTCTGACACACGCGCATCACTTCATCAACTTGGAAATTGGTTAAGCCGGTGTTGTAGCACCCTGCTGGAACCAAAACCATTTCGACACCCTCAAACACGCGCACAATCGGGCTATGCCATGCCCCATTGCTGGTGGCGTTCAGGTCAAAACCCATCGCCTGAGCGGTCGCATCCCACGGGCGAAGTGTCGGGGTAACACTGGGGGTTGGGGTGATACTGGGCGTTAAAGTGGTGGTCGGCGTCGGTGTAACGGTTGGGGTCGCGGTGGATGTTGGCGTATGGGTTGGTGTCACGGTTGGCAGCGGTGTTTCTGTGGGAATTAAGCGCGTCGGCTCAATCCAATAAATGCCAGCGTCACCTTCCACGGTCCAGCCTTCAAACTCGGCGTACCGGATGCGCCACCAGTAATAACCCGAACTACAAACCGGCCCTTCGAGCACCGTAAAAAACGCTCCACCAGGGACATCGGTGATATAGGTCCCGCTTGTGCCGGGAACAGCGCGTAGAATGTTCGGTGGCCCCGGCGTTACCCGTCCCTGCTCGCCAATCAGAAGGCGCGGCGCAGGCGCTTGGCTGCAATCTTGCGCCATCGAAAGCGGGGCGAAAAAGGCCGCCGATACAGCAAACAACAATCCTAAAAACACCCGCCGGATTACAACAGAACTGCCCATACCACCCCCTTGGAAACGCAAGACAATACTTCTCAAAAAATTGTAACGTCAGGGCTAGAGCGCCCGCTAAAGCGGTAGGGTAAGGGTAGGGTATTCGGCGACTAACTCGGTCTCTCGGTTAATCACCGCTAGAGTTTAGCACGGTCGTTGAGGAAGGCCGTGAAGTCGATATCATCAGGCGAACAGCCGTACAACGTGAGCTGATGTGCAGCCTCACTGCGATGCTGCATCCCATGGTTGACTAGATGGAACAGGCAGTGCCACCGCACCCGCTGACGAATCACGCCATTTTCGACCTCATAGCGGACGATTGCTTTCAAGTCAGCATCCGTCAAACCGTCTAGGTAGGCGCGCATTTCGGTTTCTTCCGCCCGCCAGCGCTGTTCGATGGAGTCGATGTCCGTTAAGCCGGTCTCATCAAACGGCTGCATGAAATCGCCGCCGTCCAGCAGCGTCCGCCACAGCCATTCCCCACTGAGGGTATGGATAAGTGTCCCTTTCAGGCTGCCGAAGCTGTGGTCGGACGGGGCTTCTAACTGCTCCACCGTGAGCGGACGCGCCGCCGCCAACAAGCGGTAATTTGCCCAGTAGTTGTAGTCGAACAGCTCACGCATGGCTTGGGTATCCATCACAGTCCCCTGTTTAGGCTAGACCTTCTCAAACACCACGAGATGCGACAGCCCGAATACGTCCAGTGGCGTCCCCTCGAAGCGGTACAGCGTATCGCGGATGAATTTTCCTGCGCCGCCCAATCGAGCGATGATGTTATCGTAGCCGCCATAAATCCGGCGGTGATGAACGACTTTCAGCGGCAAACCATCAGCCATCCGATGCATACCGCGTTTGGTATAAGCGCGCACATGCGGCGCGAGCCGGTCGCGCAGCGCGTCGGGCAGATAATTAATCAGCGGCGTGTTGCCAAAGTGATATTTCCCACGCCAGTAGTGGCCGTGTGTCTCGAACGGGTACCAGCGGTTGGGACAGAACATCACAATCCGCCCGCCGACGCGCAGCACCCGCGCCATTTCGGCCAGCGCGGCACGGTCATCGCGTACATGCTCGATGACTTCATGGCTGAGGATGGTATCAAAGGTATTGGCCGGGTACGGCAGTTCCTCGGCGGTTGAGGCGACCGCGTTTAGCACACCATTATCGCGGGCGTCCTGCACACGCGGCAGCTCAATGTCCATCGCCTCGACATTAGGCGAGTAGCGACGCAAAAACTGCGAGGCATACATCCCAACACCGCAGCCATCGACCAAGATTTTCGCGCCATCCAGCTTCGCCCACTGGGCGACCATCTGGAGGCGGCGCTCCTGCCCTGCGCGCCACACATAGCTCGGTTCGCCGCGCTGTGCGGCTAATTCTGAGGGCATATTTCCCCGCTTACTGACAGAGGTCACAAGCCCGTCATTGTACGGGCGCGTCCCTGCCCGGTCAACGGGTCAGCGAACGCTGAGGGAAGACGTAGCGGTGCGCGGGAGAATCATCCTGCTCCAGCGCGATGGCGTTGGCGCGCTCGAACAGCCGGTGGGCATCACCGACGCGCTCGGCCTGTTCCTTGGTCGCCTCCGCAGAATAGACCACCAATGTCGCCGCCTTACTGCCGACAAATACCACCAACCATCCACCGCGCAGTTGACGACGCACGAGACCGGGCGTCGCCTTCCCCGTCGTGATGGCCGACAGCACGCCTGTCATGTCACGGGCAGTATCAGGCGAGACCTTGCCGTGTAGGAAAATCGGCTCCTTTGCGCCAAACCGCAGCGTGGTAATCAACAGCGGGCGGGCGGCATGGAATTGGTGCAGGTACGATGTGACGCCGGGCGCGGCTACCCGTTTCCAAGCGTCGGTCTTGAGGTTGGTCTCAATCATGCGCTCCAAGACGGCCATCTGGTCGGTATAGTGGGCGTAGATGGCGTCAAATTGGTCACGGTTAATCTTGCCGACATTATAGTCAGCGGCCAGACTTTCCATCTTGGCGCGGATATGCTCTAATGACTGTTCGGGTGAATCGGGGGTCTTGGGTTGTTCGTCCATAAAATCGGTGCGCCTCTGTGCGCCGCTGATGGGCGCGCTAAACACCCTCTAGGTCATGCTTAAACAGTGTATCAAAACCACAGATATTGGGAGCTTATTCACAGTATGGAGCAGTATACCCATTTTGGCTTGATTTTCACCGCGCAAGATGTGCTGACCGCCCAACAGCAGCGCGATAACCCGCCCTACAACGGCGCATGGGGACGGTTCGACGCGCTTCGGACGGACTCTACCCTGCGCGCCGACGTGGTGGCTGCCTGTGCCTATGACGCGCTGCG
>JALONW010000278.1 GCA_025454725.1 Anaerolineae bacterium | reverse complement strand
GGGACATCATGCGGCGGAGATGGGGTATCGCGGCAATCATGGGGGCGCTGTTGTTTGCAGAGAGCGACGGCAGTGATTCAGATTCGGGCAGCAGCAGTTCCAGCGACGGTGACAGCTCGGACAGCGGCGATTTGTTCGTCGGGTCATACGTCAGCGACAGCAGCAGTTCCAGCGATGGGAACGACAACCAGACGACCGGTCGTAAGCGGCGGGCGGGTGAGCCGGGCGTGACCAGCGACATGAGTGGGAGCGACCTCCACCACCTGCGCTATGGCGACTCAGACTCTTCTGACGACCATGACAGCGGCGATTCGGGGTCTGATGGCGGGGGAGACGGTGGTGGTGATGGTGGCGGCGGCGAATAGCCCTACCGACCGCTACCGGGGGCGGCGGATCGAGCCGGTCGGGTTTTGGCTGCGTGTCCTCGCGGCGACCATCGGACGGCGCGAGATTCCGCCACTGGTGCGCGCCCGCCTGCGCGGGGAACAGGTCGCCGCTGTGTGTGGGCTGCAACACCTGCCCGCCAGCGGCGCGCTGACCCTCGCGGTCAACCACTACAACGGGCGCGCCTCGCTGGATGTCGCGGCGGCGGTGCTGCACGCCGTCGGTGAGCGCCGCCCCGATCTCGTGCGTGATATTTTGTTCATCGTCGGGCAGGTACAGCGCGACCGGCGCGGCCTGCCCGCCCGGTTGTTCACCCGCGCAAGTGACTGGGTATTCTGGCGCTGGGCGCGCCACGCGCAGCGCATCCCCCTCCGCAACAGCGCGCCGTCCCCCGTCGGGCTGCGCGGCTGGTCGGGGCGAAACCAGCCCGTTTTTGTCTTTCCAGAGGGCAAGGCACGCCTGACCTTTGGAGCGGTGCGGCACGGGTCGGGGCGCTGGCTGGCCGCCCAAGCCATACCGACTGTGCCGGTTGCGGTGTGGTGGGTGCGCGGTGAGGGCTGGCATGTTCGAGTCGGAAGGCCGCTGCGCTGGTCAAACCGCCCACACCTGCACGATACGCAGCTTGCGCTGGGGATGGCCGCCCTGCTACCGCTCGACCTCGCCCCGGCTTGGCAGGCCGACCTTGCGCGGGTGGCGGATTATCAGCGTGACGAGGGACAGCCCTCGGTCACAGGATGATTGGGCTGCGGTTGAGCCGCTGGCGCTTCTCTTTCCAATCGGGGAGGATGTGGGTCATCAGCGCGTAAAACCGCTTGGAGTGGTTGAGTTCCTTGAGGTGGCACAGCTCGTGCAGGATAACGTAATCAATCAGGTCGGTCTCCACCTGAACGAGCCGCAAATTGAGCGTAATCCGCCCGCGACCGGAACAGCTCCCCCAGCGGGTTTTCATCTCTCGGACAGTCAATTTCTCTGGGCGCGGAATGCCGAGAGCGTCGGCGAGTGGCAGACAAACAGTCATCCGCTCGGCGAACACGCGCTCGGCTTGGCGGCGATACCACCCCTGCACCAACGAGGCGACGTGTCCGGCGGTCGGGGCCGTGACAGCCAAGACTTCCTCAGTGAGGATGACCCGCACTGGTGTACCGGTCTCAACTTTTAGCCGAATTTGCTGCCCAAGATAGCGGTAGACCTCCCCGCTGATGTATTGGCGCGGCTGTGCGACCGGCTGGGTATAAGCCTCGAACTCGCGCAGCTTGCGCGTAATCCATGCCCCTTTACGCTGGACAACCTCGCGCACACGCTCAAGCGGTGTCCCGGTTGGGGCGTCCACCGTCACCGTCCGGTCAGGGTGGATGCGGATTCCCAACGTCTTACGCTTGGAGTACAGCAGGGTGAAGGTCAGGTCGGTCGTGCCGTAGGTGATTTGGTGAAGTCCGGCGGGGGTTTTACGGTTCATCTGTTCATATGAAATTGAGATAGGGAAAGCTCACTATAGCGCACGGTCAGGGGCTTTCTCAAGGTTTACCCATGCTAAGGCAAATAGACCGATTTGTCCTAGACGCAAAAGACGCCCATACAGTGATGGGCGTCTTTTTTCCGGTGTGGACCTAGTGAGACTCGAACTCACGACCTTTTCAATGCCATTGAAACGCTCTCCCAACTGAGCTATAGGCCCGGAATGTGTTGGAATAGGGACATTCTAAAGGTTGGTAGCCTAGCTGTCAAGCGTTGGGTTTCTGTAGATGTGACGAAACCAGTTTTGGGGTAAACTAGCGTCTATCATCCGAGTCCCTTATCCGAAACTGAAACTGTTCAAGCGAGGCGCTTGTGGCCGGCGAGACCATCCTCATTGTCGATGACGCACAGCAGAACCACCATTTCCTTAACGATTATGTGCTGCTGCCCAACGGCTTCAAGCCCCTGAGCGCACGCGACGGCGTGGAAGGGCTTCAGATGGCTATCCGCCACAAGCCCGACCTCATCCTGCTCGACCTGAACATGCCGCGCATGGACGGGATGCAGGTGCTGCGCGAACTGGGCGGCCATAACCTCGATATGCCCGTTATCCTGATGACCTTCCACGGCAGCGAAGACATCGCGGTCGAGGTCTATCGGCTGGGCGTGCGTGATTACGTCATCAAACCGTTTTACCCCGATGAAATGTTGAAGGCGATTGAGAAAAGCCTCGCCGAAACCCGCCTCAAACGCGAAAAAGATACCTTGATTGAGCGCTTGACACAGGCCAACCGTGAATTACAAAGCCGCGTGAACGAATTGAACGTGCTGTATGGTATCGGTAAAAGCGTGGTCGCACTCCAGCCCATCGACCAACTGGTCACGCGCCTTGTTGATGCCGCTGTGCAGATGACCGGCGCAGAAGAAGCCTACCTGATGCTGGCCGACGGCGACAAACAGGCGCTGCGGGCCGTCAAGCGCGCCGATATGCCCCGCGCCCAATTAGTGCAGGCCAGCGTGGTGGACCCTATCGCCGCGCAGGTGATTAAAAGTGGCCGCCCCATCGTGTTGGACGCCGAAAAGCTCAAGCGAATCCCCGGCTCGCCGCACAGTGCCGCCTATGCCCCGCTGGTCATCCAAGACCGGGCGTTCGGCGCGTTGGGCGTGCGGAACATCAAGGCCGATTCGATTACGTTCACCCAGAACCACGGCGCGCTGCTCAGTGCGCTTTCGGACTACGGCGCGATTGCGATGGAGAACGCGCGCAACCTCGAACGGCGCAGCAACCCGTCATGACGTTTAGAAATAACCTTTTACAGCGCACGGTTTACCTGTTTATCGCGCTGATGTTGGCTGCTTGCGGTGGCGCGACCAACCTCCCCGCCGCACAGCCCCTCCCGGTCGATGTGCGCGGGATGCCACAGGGCTGGTTTGAGCTGACGGTGCAGGACCCAAACGCCCCGTTCGAGGTGGAAGGCGCGGGTGGAGCCATCTTCGACCCCGAACAGGGTTACGCGCTTTACCTCCAACTCCCTGACTCGTATGACGGCGTGACATTCGTTCTCCCGGCAGACATCGCGCCCGGCACCTACCCGCTGGACAACGCCAACGCGGTCCGCAGTTTCACCCTACAGATTATGAGCCCCGGCGCGATGATTACCCGTGACGCGCCGCCCAACGCGGACCTGCCAGTCGATGCGTTTGGAACGGAAATCAACGGGGTGCTGACCTTGACCTCTGTAGACCCGCTGACCGGCGCGTTTGCCTTCAGCGCAATCGACTCGGGCGTAAACCGGGTCGCACGGGGCCAGTTTAATGCCATCCCCCTCCCACCGAGAGAATAAATGCTGACGCTAGAGACCATCACCGAGCGCGCCGCGTGGGATTCCGCGCTGGCGCAATTTCCCAACGCCCACCTGCTGCAAAGCTGGGTCTGGGGCGAATTCAAGCACATCACGACCGGTTGGGAGCCGTTGCGTCTGCGCTTCCACCGTGACGGTCAAACCGTGGCGATGGCCTCGGTCGGTGTGCGCCGTGCGGGGCCGGTGACAGTGATGTACGCGCCCAAAGGCCCCATCCTCGACGCCGCCGACCCCGCGCTGACCGCCGAGGTCTTGGCGGCGCTGGAAGCCGTCGCCCGCCAGCACCGCGCCGTCGCGCTCAAAATCGACCCCGACATCGCGCTGGCGACTGGCGCACCGGGTGAGGATGACGACAGCCCCAACCCACATGGCGCGGCGTGGGAATCGCTGCTCCGCGTGCGCGGTTGGCGCTACTCCTCCGAGCAGGTGCAGTTCAAGAATACGATGGTGGTTGACCTGTCGCCCGACGAGGACGCCCTGCTGATGCGCCTGAGCCAGAATACGCGCCGTAAGGTGCGCGTGGCCGAGCGCGAGGGGGTCAAAATCCGCAAGGCGGGCGAAGACGACCTGCCGATGCTGTACCGGCTGTATGCCGAGACCGGCGCACGCGATGGATTTTTGATTCGCCCGCGTGAATACTACGAGCGTGCATGGCGCGACTTCATGCAGGCCGGGCAGTGTACGCCGCTAATAGCAGAGGTCGAGGGCGAGCCGGTCGCGCATGTCGTCCTCTATACATTCGGACAGACCTGCTGGTATTTCTACGGCGCAAGCCGTGACTTGCACCGCGACAAGATGCCCAATTACCTGCTGCAATGGGAGGCCATGCGCTGGGCGAAATCGCAGGGCTGCACGCGCTATGACCTGTGGGGCGCGCCGGATGTGTTTGACGACACCGACCGCATGTGGGGCGTCTACCAGTTCAAGCGCGGCTTTCGGGGGACGGTCATCCGCACGCTGGGCGCGTGGGACTATGCGCCGAACGCGCTGGCCTATAATGTTTTCACACAAGCCCTGCCCCGCGCCCGCGCTTTCATCCGCCGCCTGCGGCACGGGAAGTAAATCCCAAACCGGATTACAGCGCCGCCATCACACGCTGCGCCGCCGCAACCCCCGACTCGACGCGCTCAGCCAGCGTCGGGCGCAGGTAGCGCGGGTTGATGTAATCACTCCCCGCCACCGCCACGCCGTCAGGCAGGGCGTAGCGCAGGCGGTCCATGCGCGCCGGAAAATCATCATCCAGCCACATCAGCGGCTCATCGTAGTCCCACAGGCAGACCTCCTCGAACAGCGGGGTCTCTGGCAGGCCAAACAGCGCCGCAAATTCGCCGGCGAGGTCGCCGTTGGAGTGCGGCGCGACGCCTTTGGCCGGGTCGTAGCGCACGCCCGCCTGAATCAGCACGCAACCGTCGGGGGCGCGGCCAGAGCGCGGGTCGCCGCCCCACAATTTATTGATGTAGGTCAGCGGGTATTCGACCGGCGGTGTGGACGGGATTTTGCCGCGCACATCCTCCCAGTAGTAGCCGAGGTTCAGCCGGGCAATGCTGTCGTAGCGGTAGTTTTCCAACAGCGCTGAGGCCGCTTGGCTGAGGCTGCGGAAAATGCGCGCTGCGTGAAAGGCAGGAGTGGCGATAACCATCGCGGCGGCGTCTAAGACCGTCCCATTTTCGAGGCAGACGCAGAACGGAGGCGCGCCCTTCGCACGGGCGGCCTTGTCGAACATCCCCACCGACGTGACGGCCATCCGCAGCAGGTGATTGCCCGCCAGCGGGGCGACCAACGCATCGACCAGCGTTTGCTGGCCGTGCCAGAACGCGAACCATGTCGCTGTCTCGTCCTCCAATGACACCGCCAGTGCGTCCACGAGGTCAAGGCGCTCATACAGCGGCATGTCTTGGCGGTTGGCGGTCGGGGGTGAACATACGCCCGGTGTCGTAGATGAACCCGGCCTTCGCCCGCGACCCAATCGACCCGCCGAGGCGCGGTCGGTAATCGATTAACGTGTAAGGGACGCCGTGCTGTTGGAGCGCATAAGCCGCCCCCAAGCCGCCCAGCCCGCCCCCGATGATGACGACATCGCGCATAAGGTTGTGTGATGAGTCCTAATGATGGGTGATGAGATGATGCGGGCAGTATAGCGGATGCGCCGTCGGACATACACGGTGGGGTTGTGAGTACCAGATGGATAGAGCGGACGGCATATAGCATATATGCTGTCCGTACAGGAAGAAACCCTTTTACGCAAACGCTAGAAAATAGCGTGGGGTCATCTGTGCTGTAGGGACAGGGCATGCCCTGTCCGCTGATGGAATGTTTTTGCTGAAATTTAGGATGATCCGTCAGCGGGCGCGCAAACCTCGCCCCTACACTGATTTCTAATGTTGGCAACCTAAAATATAATAAGTCAAACGACTGTTTTCGGCTGTAGGGGCGCAGCGCACTGCGCCCGCCGATAAATTTTTCACATCTTAAACCTGCCCACCTCTACCAACAAAAAAGGAGCGACCTCAGCCGCCCCTTCTCATCACTCTGCGCTAAAACTCAGCGCTCGTCTTACAGACCCGCTTCGGCGCGCAGCGCGGCGGCCTTGTCGGTCTTCTCCCACGGGATGTCGAGGTCGTTGCGGCCAAAGTGACCGTAAGCGGCGACCTGATTGTAAATCGGGCGGCGCAGGTCAAGGTCACGGATGATGGCCGCTGGGCGCAGGTCGAAGTGGGCG
>JALONW010000019.1 GCA_025454725.1 Anaerolineae bacterium | reverse complement strand
CGCCGCATACACTTGGCTCATCATGCTGACCCAATCATCCACCGCTGGGTGCGAGGACTCAGCAAAAGTCATTTGGTGAATTTGAACATCGGGCATCCACGTATAGGTAACCCGTGAGGTGCTGACGATGGAAGAAAAAATGGTATCAGACACGGCACAGCCTTTAAGATGGGGTTTGTGAAATGGAAGCTCGATTTTATCGCGCCGTTGGTTAGACTTGTTATATATCTCACCGAACACTCACACCCAAAGGCCGCTCAATATGTCCGAACATTTCAAGCACATCTACGCCCAACGCGCCGCCGATTATGACGCGATGGTCAGCCGAGAAGATTATCAGGGGAACCTGCTGCCCGCGCTGGAAGAGGTCGCACGGTTGGACGGCGCGACCGTGGTCGAAATGGGCGCGGGGTCTGGCCGCCTGACGCGCCTCATCGCGCACCGCGCCGCCTCGGTGTTGGCGCTCGACCTGTCTTGGGCGATGCTGCACGAGGCGCAGCGTACACTCCCGCCGTCGGTCGGCCTGAGTGTCGGGGACAACCTCGCGCTCCCCGTCGCGTCGGAGGTCGCAAACATCACCATCGCGGGCTGGTCGTTCGGTCACGCCACGGGCTGGAACCCGACTGGCTGGGCGCTGGACATCGCGCAGATGGTCACGGAGATGGAACGCGTGACCAAGCCGGGCGGCACGCTCATCATCTTAGAGACGCTGGGGACGGGCAGCGCCGAACCCGCCCCGCCCAATACCGCGCTCGCCGCTTACTATATTTGGTTGGAAAGCATCCTCGGCTTCACCCGGCAAGTCGTCCAAACAGATTACCAGTTCGAGTCAGTCGAGGAAGCCGATAAGCTCACTCGCTTCTTCTTCGGGGACGACCTCGCCGACCGCATCCGCGCCGAGAGATTGACCATCCTCCCTGAATACACCGGCCTGTGGAGCAAGGTGAAGTAGAAATAGCTGTATAATCAACAAAAGCACATTGGAGGAGATGATGAGTGCGCTTGAGTTGGAAATATTGCAAAAATTCCATCAACTCGACCAACCGTCAAAATTGCGCCTGTTAGAACACCTACAGCAAGACGTGCAGGCTGAATTTGACCCGGAACAGTGGTGGGATGAGGTTGAGGCGCTGCAAGCCAAGATAACCCATCGCTTGGGACCCGATACGCATATCGGGATACTAGATTTGCTTGACGAACTGCGTGAGGATATTTCGTGAGTGCCGTCGTTTTAGACTCTGGGATTTTTATCGCGAGTGTCTACCCCGAAACCCTAACCATACAAGCCAAAAACCTGCTCAAACGGCTTCAGGCATCAAAAACAGTCTTTCATGCGCCATCTCTGCTGCGTTATGAAATGATTGCAGTATCCCGCAAAGCTGTTTATCAAAAGCGAGTGACGGCTGAAGAAGGTCTAACTGCGCGAGATATCCTTTTAAGTTATCCCATTACCTTGCATATCGATGAAGCATTACTAAAACGCGGGTATGAAATCGCAACACAGTTTGAACGCCCTACAGCCTACGACTCACAATATTTAGCGCTTGCAGAACGCTTAGATTATCCCTTTTGGACAGCCGATGAACGCCTTTTCAATGCTATAACCAGCAAATTACCAAATGTTTTCTGGCTGGGAAACCTATCAGCCGAACCAATGATGACCCCATTAAATCCCACAGATTGAGCCCTATACGCCCTAAACAAAAAAATCCTGAGGCGGGCTATCCCACCTCAGGACTCATCACTCAACCCTCATCACTTCGCCGCTTAATGACCACCGAGGTAGGCCTCAATGACAGCGGGGTCGTGCTGGAGCGCCTCGCCCGTGCCGCTGTGGGTAATCAGGCCGGTCTGGAGAACGTAACCCTGCGCGGCAATCGAGAGCGCTTTGGTCGCGTTCTGCTCGACCAGCAGAATGGTCGTCCCGTTTTCGCGGTTGAGGTAGTCAATCACATTGAAGATTTCCTCGACCAGCTTAGGCGCTAACCCCATCGACGGCTCATCCAAGAGCAGCACCTTCGGCGACGCCATCATCGCCCGGCCAATCGCCAACATCTGCTGTTCGCCGCCGCTGAGGGTCCCGCCCAATTGGGTGATGCGCTCCTTAAGGCGAGGAAAACGCTCATAGACGTAGTCCATATCCCGCGCAATTTTGTCCGTGTCGTTACGGGCGAACGCGCCCATTTCGAGGTTCTCACGAACCGTCAGGCGCGAGAAAATCTTGCGGCCTTCTGGCGCGTGGATGATGCCCCGTCGCACGATTTCATGGGCGGGCAGGCGGGTGATGTCCTGCCCGTCGAACACCACGCGTCCCTGCGCCGCTGGGGTGATGCCGCAGATGGTGTTGAGCGTGGTGGTCTTGCCTGCGCCGTTGCCGCCAATCAGCGTGACGATTTGGCCGACTTCCACACGGATGGAAAGCCCCTTGAGCGCGTGAATCTTGCCGTAATACGTGTGGATGTCGTGGACTTCTAACAGGCTCATACGCCCTCGACCTTCTGTTTGCCGCCCGATTTATCGGTCATGCTGCTGCCCAAGTAAGCCTCGATTACGTCGGGGTTGGCCTGCACCTCGGCGGGTGTCCCCTCAGCGATTTTGCGGCCAAAGTTCATCACGTTCACGCGGTCGCTGACACCCATCACCAGCTTCATATCGTGTTCGATGAGGAAGATGGTCAGGTTTAAGTCGCCGCGCAGCTTGCGGATGAAGTGCATCATGTCGTCGGTTTCCTGCGGGTTCATCCCGGCGGTCGGCTCGTCCAGCAGCAAAAGCTGAGGACGAATTGCCAGCGCCCGCGCCACCTCTAACCGCCGCTGATAGCCATACGGCAGGTTCGAGGCCAGCGTGTCGCCCTTCCCGGTCAGTCCACAGTAGTCCAACAGCTCCATGGCGTCGTCCAGCGCCCGCTGTTCTTCGCGCCGGGTAGACGGCAGACCGAGGATTGCGCCCCACATATTCGCCTTGAGGTGCTGGTGCATCCCGACGAGGATATTTTCCAGCGCCGTGAGCTTAGAAAACAGGCGGATGTTTTGGTAAGTCCGGGCGATTCCCGCACGGGCGATGATGTCGGCGCGTGCGCCCTTGAGCGATTTGCCATTGAAGACCACATCGCCCTCTTCGGGGGTATAGAAGCCGGTGATGCAGTTAAAGAAGGTTGTCTTACCCGCGCCGTTCGGCCCAATCAGGCTGACGATTTCGCCGCGCCCGACCTTGAGGTCTACCGCGTTAACCGCCGTCAGGCCGCCGAAGCGCTTGATGACCCCCGCACAGTTCAGGAGGATTTCAGGTTGGTTGCTCATGTATGATGGTATCCCTTGTTCAGTCCCCAGCGGCGGCTTGTTTATGCGCGGTCGATTGCTCCGAGAGTTTGGGCGGCTGCGGCGGCAACAGACCATCCGGGCGCATCAACATGGTGACGACCAACAGCACGCCGAACGCTAGCAAGCGGTAGTCGCGCAGTTCGCGCAGGATTTCGGGCATCCCGACCAGCACGAATGCGCCGATAAACACGCCGGGGATGCCGCCCATGCCGCCCAAGATGACCAGCGACAGCACGTTAATCGAGACCAGCAGCGTGAAGCTGTTGGGGAAAATACCTTGTAAGCTTGCGCCAAACAGCGCGCCGCCCATGCCGCTGAACGCCGAGCTGACGCCGAAGGCCAACAGCTTGGCGACCGTGGTATTGATTCCCATCGCCTCCGCCACGTCCTCGTCATCGCGCAGGGCCCGCCACGCCCGCCCTAGTCTGCTGGACGCGAGACGCAGAACGACGACCGCACCCAATGCCACCACCAACAGGAATAGGTAGTAAACCTCGGTCGAGCGTGCCAGTTCGATGTCACCGAGGGTCGGGACGGGAATGCGACCGACACCCTGCGGCCCACCGAACAGCGGTTTAAACGTGCTGCTGATGAGGATGCGCTGGAGGATTTCGCCGAAGCCCAACGTCACGATGGCGAGGTAGTCCCCGCGCAAACGCATCACCGGCACACCGAGCATCATCCCGGTGAGACCGCTGACAAAAATAGCAATCGGCCACGCCTGCCAGAAGGTCATCAAGCCGGGGCAGACCTGTTGCAGGCCAAGCACGGTGTCTTCATAGCCGCGCAGCAGGTTAAAGGCGTCGGCTTGATCCACCACGCCCGGACAGGTCAGGATGCTGGGGGCGGTCAAGATACCCGCTGTGTAGGCGCCAATCGCAAACGAGGCGACATAGCCGAGGTCGAGCAGACCGGCATAGCCAATCATCACGTTCATCCCGACGCCCATGATGATGTAAATCATCACGAGGTTGAGCGTGTTCGCCAGCGAAGCGCCCATGAACGGTGGGACGACTAACAAAATCACCAGCACGACGACGAAGAACACGCGCCGGTTGACCGTGCGCGCCGGGCGCGGCAGTGACTCGTAGATGGCCGTCGCTCGCACGCTCAGGGTCGGGACAATAGCGAATGTCAGGCCAAAAATCACAAAAATGACCAGAGCCAGCGGCACATCAAGCGCGCGTGCGCTCGCCAGCACCCCCAGAGCCAGTGTCACGGCCATGAAATACCAGCCCGCGTCGTGCATTTGGCGTCCCAACGTCGTAGCAACCGCTCCATACAGGCCAAACAACACGAACACCCCGCCGAACACCAACAGGCTCAACAGGTCGCCCACTACTGGCAGCATCAACAAAATTGGCTCGAGTTGCTGCGAGCCCCGCAGCAGGGTATCACGCTCCATGCCGGTCATGCTGGCGGCCACGCCGAACAAGATGGCGCTGGCGACACCCACCCCTGCCCCGGTCAGCAGCAGCTCGAGGTTCGATTTGAAGCCCAGTGCCTTGACGGCCATGTAAGCGACAAAGAACGTGAGTGAAATTGCCAGTGCGTCGCCGAGGGTGACAATCCGGTTAATCTGCCCTTGCAGCACGCCGATGATGACCACAGCTGCGACCGTGCCGAACAGCGTATTCTGAATACGCAACGGCAGTTGGGCGATGAACCCAGCGATACCACCGACCACCGCACCTATCACGACCAACAAAATCATGGCGGGCAGCGCGTCGGCCTGACCCTGCATCAGGGCTGAGCCTTCCAGCGGGCTGAAGTTGGCGAACACGAAACGGATGCCCTCGAACGGGACCGCATCCACAAATGCGACCACCAGCGCGAGGATGGCCGCAACGAGCGCGCCACCGACCATCCCGTTCAGCACCGAGACACCGAGACCGCGCCCGGTGACGCTGCGTGCGGCCACCACACCGCCTGTGAACAGGGTCGCGTAAAACAGTAGTTGGCTCAGGGTGAAGAAATCAGCGATGACATCCTTCTCACCAAACGAGCTGTAGACATCCATGAACGCCAGCAAAATGGCTACCACGCCGACATAGGCGGCGTTGCGGAGGGTATTCTTCCCAATCATCGTCCTAAGCCCTCGACTTGGTAAGTGCTTCGCCAAAGATGCCCGACGGGCGGAAAATCATAATCAGCACCAGCACGCTGAATGCCACCACGTCCTCAAGCTGGGACGGGATGCCCAACATGCCCGGTGCAGCCGATTCGATGATTCCCAGCAGCAAGCCGCCCGCCATCGCGCCGGGGATGTTGCCGATGCCGCCCAAGACTGCCGCCGTAAAGGCTTTCACACCGGGGAAAAAGCCCATGAACGGCGTGACCTGCGGGTTATAGACCGCAAACATGACCGCCGCCGCGCCCGCGAGGGTCGCGCCCAACAGGAAGGTCACGACGATAATTCGGTCAACGTTGATGCCCATCAGCGAGGCGGTGTTCTTGTCTTCCGCCACTGCACGCATCGCCTTACCGACCTTCGTGCGCTGGACGATAAACCACATGGTCGTCATCAGCACCAGCGCGATTGCAAACACGATGAAGTACAGCGGGCGGACGATGATTTCTTGCTCACCAATGGGGAGCCGGTAGCGCCCCTGAAGCAGGTTCATGGCCGTACCACACACACGGTCCACTTGGTCGGGGACTTGCAAAGGTTCAAAACACAGGTTGACCACCGGGTAACTGCGCGTGCCGCCGCCGAACAGCCGCAGGAACAACTGTTGCAGCGTAATCGAGACACCGATGGCCGTAATCAGCGATACGAGACGCGGCGCTCTCCGCAACGGGCGGTACGCGATGCGTTCCAGCAGGACGGCGATAATGGACGAGGCCGTCATACCAACGATGATGGTCAGCAGCAGCGCCAAGACCGTGTTCTGCTCAAGGAAGCTCGGCCCGCCGGATTCGGGGGTCTGGCTGAAGGCGTTGATGGCGAAAAAGCCGATGTATGCACCCGCCATAAAGACTTCGCTGTGGGCAAAGTTAATCATCCGCAGAACACCGTAGACCAGCGTGTAGCCCAGCGCAATCAGCGCATAGATGCTGCCCTGTGCCAACCCCAACACGATGCCTTGCAAGAAGTCCCGCAGGCCATAGCGCCCAGCTGCCACGTTGCCTAGCGCAACCACCAGCACATACAGCAAGAGCGCGCCGCCCGCGAGGTAGAGGAAGGTCTGGATGGGGTCTTTCCCCAACCGGAGAAAACTGCTTCGTGAGGTTGTCTGAACCATAGCCGAACAAAATCCCTAGATAGGCCGGGCTTGGAAAAAATGCGCCCGTTAAGCGCACAGGTTATACCGCGCCTCTCCCACAAAAACAACAACATCCGGGACACAGATATATCCATGTCCCGGATGTTGTTAGAAATCCAAATCAGAGCGGGGAGGAATTTACTCCTCGGTCTCTTCCTCGGTTTCCTCTTCCATGTCCATGACATTGACATCCTCAAGGGTGACAAACTCGCCGCCCTCGACAATGGCGAAGCTGATCAGCGGGGCGAGGCACTCGCCGTCGCCGTTGCAGCTCAGGACGCCGGTGATGCCGTCAACCGGCTCTTCGCTGCCGTAAGCCAGCAGGTACTCCAGCAACGCAGCGCGGCTGATTTCAAGGTTGCCGTCGTCGTTGATGACACCGACCGCCTCGATGGCGTCAAGGAACATGTTCACCGCGTCGGCGGTGTTGGTGTTGTACGGGCCGGTCGGCTCGATGCCGAACTCTTCGACGTAGGCGGCGAGGAACTCAGCGGCGGCGTCGGTCGAAGCGGCGGCGGGCGACGAGATGTAGACACCCTCGGCCACCTCACCAGCGAGGCTGATGAACTCGGTGGTCTTGATGCCGTCCGCGCCCATGAAGATGACCTCACCGAGGCCAGCGTCCGCGCGCTGCTCGGCAAGGCGGGCAGCCTCAGCGGGGAAACCGCCGAAGAAAATCAACTCCGGCGCACCGGCGGCGATGCCGTCCAGCGTGCTGCGGAAGTCGGTGTCACCGACGGTCACGGCGTCAGCGGCCACGACCTCGCCGCCGAGGGCGGTGAACGCCTCGGTCAGCACGTTGACCAGACCTTCACCGTAGGCGCTACCGTCGTGGATGGTGGCGATGCGGCTCAGACCGAGGTAGTCGAAGATGAAGATGGCGGCATCAGCACCCTGCGCAGCGTCGCTGGGGACGGTGCGGCTGAAGGTCTCGAAGTCCTGCGCCAGAACGGGGCTGGTGCAACTCGCGCTGATGCTTGCCATGCCAGCCTGATCGAAGATGGTCGAGGCGGCGTTGCAGGCCGACGAGCAGGTGGGGCCGACCACGCCGATGACGGCGGGCTGAGCAGCGAAGTAGTTACCGACGGCCTGACCACCCTCTGCCGAGCAGAGGTCGTCCTGCACGTCAAACACGACGTTAAACTCAACTTCACCAACGGTCACAGTCGGGCGGACGACCAGCGCCAGTTCGGCACCGCGCACGATGTCTTCACCGATGGGGGCAAGGCCCTCACCGCTGAGGACGGCGGCCAGACCGATGACCACATCGTCACCAGCCTCAACCACAATCAGGTCTTCTTGGGCCATGGTCGGCAGGACGACCAAAGCCACGAGCGCCAGAATGACCAGCGCCTTCCGCGAAATAGTACGAAGCATAGGTGGACTCCTTATGGGTATATCGTTTACCCTAAAAACTGCCCTCACAGGCAAGACATAGCTTAACGCAAACCTGACCTTTGTCAAATGGCTCACAAAAACCCACATGCCTAAGATTCAGCATTTCTTAACCCTTGCTGTACTCCTGTCTATCGCCCTGCCCGCCCTCGCCCAATCAGCCGACTGTCCACCGTCTGCGATCATCGCCGGTCAAGCGCCGTTCAGCGGCGTGATCGCGTCGTGGGTTCCGGGTGACGGGGCGCGCGCCCTGCGCCCAGAACTGGCGACCACCTATTATCTAGCCTTCGACGGCTCAAACTTCACGGCGGGCGGCGCGGTCTCCCCCGATGGGCGCTACTACGCCGTCCCCAACGGAGTCATCCAAACCAACAGCAGCGCCGATGTGCGCTATGTGGTCCAAGAGTTGCGCGTCATCACCACCGAGACCGTCCCGCGCATCGCCGCCCGCGTGCCGTGGCAGGCCTCGTTCCCGGTCGGGACGCGCTTCGCCACCACGCAAGGCATCCCGGTAATTCAGTGGCTGGATGGCGAGACATTTGCCTTCCCCAGCGGCTCGATGAACGGTGAGCAGGTCTGGCAGCGCGTCGCGCCGTTTAGTCAACCGACCACGGTTGAGGATTTCCCGGCAGCGGCGGCCTCCCCCCTGTCACCAGATGGGCGGCAAGGCCTGCGCCCTGACGGGCTAGGCTGGGCGATTTATGAACCGTCTACCGGCGGAGAAACCGCCCGCCTCCCTCGTCTGAGCGCCGCCCAGACCCGTGTATGGTCGCCCGATTCGGCGCACTTGGCCGCCGTTGTAGACAGCCCTGATGGGACGGCGCTGGCGCTGTTTTCGGCAGACGGCGCGCCAGTCGCGGATGTGCAAGCGGCGGAACCCGGTCAACAGGTCTGGAATGTGCGCTGGTCGCCGGATGGGGCGAGGCTGGCCTATGCCCTATTCGACCCCGAAACCGAACTTAACCACCTATTTATCTATGACCTAACCAGCGGCGAAACCCAAGGCACCTGTATCGACCTTGTGACACACCCACAGGCGCTGGCATGGTCGCCCGACAGCGCACAAATGGCGCTGGTGGCTGATGTCGGCGGTGAGGCGCTTTGGCTGTTCGACCCCGCCGCTGGCACACTTCAGAGGCTGGGTAACAGCAGCGGCGGCCTGTTGGGATGGTTTGACGGGCAATAGGCGCAAAAAAAGACCCGCCAGAGGGTTATTCTGGTGGGTCTTGGTGCGGTTTACATTTAAGGACGAGGACGGGGGCTAATAATCGTCGTCGTCCTCAAAATCATCTTCCTCTTCGTCGAAGTCTTCGTCGTCGAAGTCCTCATCGTCGTCGAGCAAATCGTCCTCGTCTTCAAGTTCGTAGCCGTCGTCGTCGATGTCGTCCTCATCATAACCGCGTGGGCTGCGGTTCAGCACATCTTCGAGCATGATAGAACCTCTCTTTTGTCCCCTAATCCAAGCCGCCTTCCCGGCGAATCACACGGGCAGTATAACACGATTCGGCATAAGTCAAACGCCCATTCCGTCCTAGCGCGTCATGAAGCGATAACCTACCCCGCGCGACGTGACAATGTAGGTTGGATGGTCGGGGTCTACCTCCAATTTCTGCCGGAGATAATGGATATACAGCTTCAGGCTGTCGATGGCGTCGCTGTACTCCTCGCCCCATGCCAGCCTTACCAGTTCATCGCGGTTGACCACGCGCCCCGCGTTGCGGACCAGCACGCCCAACAGGTTAAACTCCTTGGGCGTCAGGTGGCGGATGGTATCGCGGACGTACACCTCACGGTTGAGGAAATTGACGCGGAAATCGCCGTCATCGAACACCAGCTCTTCGCTGGCTTGGGCGCGAGGCGCACGGCGCAGGTGAGCGCGAATGCGCGCCACCATCTCATCGCCGTCGAAAGGTTTAGAAATGAAGTCGTCCGCGCCATGTTCCAACCCTTTGACCACCTCGGAGGTGTCACCGAACACCGAGACGAACAGGATTGGCACATCAGACATCTCGCGCAGGCGGCGACAGGTCTCCCAGCCGTCCATGCCCGGCATGTGGACATCCAGCAGCACGGCGTCAGGCTGGTGGCGGTAGGCCTTCCGCAAACACTCCTCGCCAGAGGACGCTTTGACCACCTCAAAACCCTTCTTGATGAGCAGCGCCTCCATCATCCGCAGCATCGGCTCTTCATCATCAACAACTAGGATGGTATCCGACACATCGGCCTCCAAGAACACCGGGGGTAAAACACGGGTTACAGCGCGTAAACCACAAACACACACAATACCAACGTTACTGTAACATAGGGTTTGAATCGCTGCAACGCCCAGCGCAACAGCGCCAAAACCCGACGATTGGGCTACGCAGTATCATCGGACGCTGGACAATTGCGACGGATGGTGTAATCTTCTGCGACAGATGTGTCTGTGCTTGCACGCTTTAACACAATGCAGCTAGACCTACACCAATCAGTCATGAATGAGGGACAAGTTATGCAGATTTCTCGGACCCGCTACAGCCTCGTTGCGCTCATCGCGCTGCTTGGTCTGGGCATCGTCCTCTCGCTGGGCGTCAGCTCGGTTGCGCTGGCTCAGGAAGAAGAGACGGCCACTCCCGCCGACCCAGTCTGGCGCGGCTTCTCGACCGCACGCGCTGCGCTCGAAGAAGAATTCAACACCGACCTGACCTACGTCCGCAATTGGACGTTTGCACAGTCGGAGTGGAAAGTTAGCATCGACTCGTGTAACGAAGATGTCGCTACCGTTGATTACCGCCCAGTTTACTTTGGCTGGGATTTCGTCATCACCTCGCTCCAGAACCGCACATGGCGCGTCCGCGTGAGCTTTGACCTGCAGGCCGTAACCATCTGCACCCGCGAGGAAGCCCCCGCCGCCAGCGGTACGCCGGGCGCGACCATCCCGCCCGTCAGCGGTTCGGGCGCGACGGGTGCCTTCGAGCTGGGCGGTCACGTCCTCAACCTGACCTCGGATGCCAAGACTGCAATGGACGCTGCTGGCATGACGTGGGTCAAGAAGCAGGTTCGTTGGGGTCTGAGCGACGGCACCGGCCAGTCGCAGGCCTACATCGACATCGCCAAGGCCAACAACTTCAAGATCATGTTGAGCATCGTCGGCGTCCCCGGTGAGATGAGCAACTTCGACACCTACATCGACTTCTACGCCGCGCACGTGGCCGAGGTTGCCAAGCTGGGGCCGGACGCCATTGAGGTCTGGAACGAGCCGAACATCGACCGTGAGTGGCCAATTGGTTTGGTCAGCGGCGAGAACTACACCCGCCTGCTGCGCGCCGCCTATACCGCCATCAAGGCCGCCAATCCCAACGTGATGGTCATCAGCGGCGCGCCGTCGCCGACAGGCTTCGCGGGTTCGGCTGGCTGCGCCCAGACTGCCACCTATCACGTCTGCAACGACGACGTGTTCTTCCAGCAGATGGCACAAGCTGGCGCGCCCAACTTCATGGACTGCGTTGGCTCGCACTACAACGAAGGCATCGTCTCGCCCAACGCCACCAGCGGCGACCCGCGTGACAACTTCCCCACCCGCTACTTCGGCGGCAACATCAGCCGCGCCCGTGCCTACATCACGCAGCGCCCAATCTGCTTCACCGAGCTGGGTTATGTGACCCCGCAGGGTTATGGTCCCATCGCTCCGAACTTCGCGTGGGGTGCTAATACCACCGTCGCGCAGCAGGCGCAGTGGCTCGCCGAGGCCGCCAGCCTCAGCGCCAGCCTCGGTTATGTCCGCGTCATGATTGTGTGGAACATCAACTTCCCGCTGTATGATGCCAACGACCCGCAGGCCGGTTATGCCATCATCCGCCCTGACGGAACCTGCCCTGCCTGTACCGCCCTCGGCGCGGTGATGAAGAAGTAAGCATCACCAAGACCGACAACAAAAATCCCCTGCCAGCGTTCTGGCAGGGGATTTTTGTTATACTGATTTTAGCTCACTCGCTACTGCACCGGTGTAATCACCCCGTCACTGGTCATGAAATTGCGGATGCGCTTGTCCTCGAACACGACTGTCAGCATCTCGTATGCACCGCTCCCTTTGACCTCCAATACCGTCCCTGCGCCGAAAGTGGTATGGCGCACCTTCTGACCCGACCGGAAGGCCGAAACCGGCGTGGCTTTCTGGTCGGAACGGTTCGCGCTACCACCCGTGCCGGGGAAGGGGACGATTTTGCCCCGAATGCTGCCGGTATGTGTGCCGTCGGGCAGTGGGGCAGGGGGTGTCGGGCGCTCCCAACGGGTCTGCTCTTGATAGCGCTGGCTGGCCCCGCTGATAAAGACCTTGCCGGTCTGCCCGACCAACACATTCTGTGGGATGTCAGCTAGGAAGCGCGACGGCGTGCTGACCATCGCTTGGCCGCCGTACAGCGCCCGCCGGAAGGCATAGCTGAGGAACAGGCGCTCTTCGGCGCGGGTCAGCCCAACGTAAAACAGGCGACGCTCCTCGGCCATCGCCTCGACGCCCTCGTCCAGCGACCGGCTGTGTGGCAGTACACCATCTTCACACCCGACGATGAACACCACCGGGTATTCCAAGCCCTTAGCAGCGTGCAGCGTGAGCAGAGTCACCTTGTCGGCGTTGTCGTCTTTGTCATCGACCTCGGTCATCAGCGCGTTTTCGGCGAGGAATTCGCCCAAACTGCGGCCTTCCTCCATGTTCTGCACCAGTACCCCGCGCAGCCCATTGAGGTTCTCCTCGCGCTCGTGGATTTCGTCCTCGCTGTTGGAGTACTCGCGCATGTACAGCCGGTAGCCTATGTCACTGAGGATGATGTCCATCAGCCCGGCGTAGTCACCGTCGGCCTTGAGAAAGGCGCGCCATTTCTGGACGAGTGCACCGAAGTCGGCAAACAGGCGGTTGGCGCGCCCGCCGAGGCTGATTTCGCCCTTCACGATTTTGTCCAGCGCCGTGTCGTAGCCCCAGTTGTTCTGGGCGGCCAGTGCCACAAACTCTGACAGCGACTTATCGCCGATGCCGCGCTTGGGGACGTTAATCACGCGCCCGAAGCTGACCTTATCGCTGGGATTGTTGACCACGCGCAGGTAGGCCAGCGTATCTTTGACCTCGCGACGCTTGTAGAAGCCGACCCCGCCCACCAGCTTATACGGGATACCCTGTCGGACGAACACCTCTTCCATCGCACGGCTGAGGGCGTTGGTACGGTACATCACCGCCATATCACCGTATCCGTAAGCGCCACCGTCACGCCGCCGCACATCCGACGACATTCGGCGGCTGTCGCGGATGAGTTCGTCAATCTTCTCGACGACATAGCGTGCTTCAAACTCGTCGTTGTAGCCCTCGTACAGCTCAATCGGCGCGCCGCGCCCGTGGTCGGTGAACAGCGCCTTGCGGGTGCGGTTGGTGTTGCGGTCAATCACAGCGCGGGCTGCATCCAGCACGTTTTGGCTTGACCGATAGTTCTGTTCCAATAACACAACCTGCGCGGTCGGGTAATCGCGCTGGAATTGGTTGACGTTACGCCAGTCTGCGCCCCGGAAAGCGTAAATACCTTGGTCTTCATCACCGACCGCGAAAATGTTGTTTTGTGGCGCGGCGAGATACTTCACGAGCTGGTACTGAGCCGTGTTGGTGTCTTGGAACTCGTCCACCAGCACCCACTCGATAATGCGCTGATATTTTTCACGCACCTCTGGCTCATCCTTCACCAGCGAAGCCGTGACCATCAGCAAATCGTCGAAGTCCATCGCGTCGTTGTCAATCATGATGGCTTGGTAGCGCTGGTAGGCGCGCTTGACGACCTCGCCTGCGTAATCGGTAACGGGATATTCTTCTGGGCGGATGAGTTCGTTCTTGGCCGACGAAATCCGGTTCAAGACTTGGCGGGGCGGGAACTTTTTGGGGTCAATATTTAGCTCACTCAGCGCCTGTGAGACCGCTGTGGTCTGGTCATCGGTGTCGAAAATTAGATAATTTTCGCTGTAGGCGGTGTGCTGGTGTTCTTTTCGCAGCAGACGCGCACAAATACTGTGGAACGTGCCGATTTGCAGGCCAGACAGTCGCCCGCCGAGCAGCTTCTCGACACGGGCGCGCATTTCGCCCGCCGCTTTGTTGGTGAACGTCACCGCCATCATCGAGGACGGGTACGCGCCCATCTCCTGCACAAGGTAGGCGATGCGGTGGGTGAGGACGCGGGTCTTACCACTGCCCGGCCCCGCCAGCACCAAAACCGGCCCCGTCCCAGCGGTAACAGCGGCGCGCTGCGGGTCATTCAATCCGTCGGTAATAAACATCCGTGGAATCCTAAGGTCACTGGGCGGCAGGCGGCTATGACCACCCCCACCACGGCTTTTTCTACCGGGAAAGTATAGCACATAAAAGCAGACAGCCCCGGCGCTAGGCCGAGGCTGCTGTATCGTGCGTCATTTAACGCACGATGGGGTGGGTTGCGCCCTAAAGCGCCACCATTACAGAGTGGTACTAAAGGGACAACCCCTCCCGAAACGCCGGATTACACATATTCGGACCACCTCCTTTAATCACCCATCGATGGAGTAAACGTTAACACGTTTTTTTCACTGTGGCAAATGAGAAAGTCTCTAACCCTCAGTCATTGGGGGTTCACAACGGTTCATAAAGGTTTTTCTTGACAACAAAAGAAATTCACCTCAACCGCCAAAATGTAAAAAGTCGGTAAACTGCAAACCACCTCTGACACTTCGATCATCAAAACGCAAGGTTAGACCGACCATAACACGTGACATACTCCCCACGCCTAAAGGCGGGGGCTTCTGCCGTGAACGCCGGATGCCCTACGCGAGGCAGGGACTTCCACCGACTGAGACAGTATGAGGCGATGCCCCGCCTCAAGAATATTGCGCGCCGCATTGTGGTCGCGGTCGAGTGCCAACCCGCACCTTTGGCAACCAAAGGTGCGGTCTTTCAGTTCCATTTTCTGGCGGTGGCCGCACCCCGAACACTGCTGGGTCGTGCGCTCCCATCGGTCAATCAGGCTTACCCGCTTGCCTTGTTTGAACGCCACCCACTTCACGATTTTTACGAACTCCGCAAAGCCCAAATCGCTGACTTTCCGCCCCCAAAGCCGCTTCATCGCCGCCATGTTGAGGTCTTCAAACACCAACGTGTCGTACTGCTTACACAGCTCATTGGCGAGTTTGAAGTGGAAATCGCGCCGTTGGTCGGCGATCCGAATGTGCCGCCGGGCAAGGTGTTTTTTGCCCTTCGCCCGGTTGGTGCTGCCCGCTGCTTTTTGCGATACCGCACTTTGTATCGCCCGCAGTCGGGGCAGGTCTTGCTTAAAGAACTGTGGCGATTCGATGTGCTGTCCTTCGTCGGTCGTGAGAAACGTTTTTAAACCAAAGTCAAAACCGCCGCTTTTACCCGTGCTGATTTCGTCCTCGCGGGTCATGTTTTCCATCACCGAGAAGCACACCCACATCTGCCCCGCCGCGTCCCGCTTGACCGTCACCGTTTTCACGTCGCCATTCATCGGACGATGCTTCACGAACTTGTACCACCGCCCCTGAATCTGCACATACCCGGTGTGTTTGGGGTGCTTGACCCCACCGCGCTGGTGGGTATCTTCGCCCAGCTCCCAGTCCGATTGTTTGAGAGTGAAGGAGGTGTAGTTTTTCACTTTCTTGAACCGGGGCAAGCCGCCTTCTTTTTTGAAAAACCGTTTATAGGCTTTGTCATGCCGCTGGCAAATGTCCTGTACCGCCTGCGACCCGACTTTTCGCCAGTAGGCGAAACGCTGGGTTTTCATCCGCAGATAAGCGACATGCTTTTGCAGTTGGTTTGAACCCAGATGCTTTCGATACCTCCGATAGTAGCGTTTCCGCAGCGCGGTGATGTGGTTCCAGACGATGCCCGCGACATTGATCGTATCGTGCAGGTGAGCATTGGCCTTTACGTTGTGGTAGAGGCGGTACTTGTAGGTCCTGTGGGTTTCGACCACACTCGGCATTGCTCTAGCCCCATCACGCTTGGAGGGTTGCGGCCAACATCGCAATTTTTAGCCCACTTGAGCGAAAAATGCAAATGACGCCTTATATCCCCATGCCTAAAGGCAGGGGCTTTACGGCGCTTTCTTGGTAAAATGAAATAAACCGCGCTGGGGAGTTACTTCTCCTCCGCTGAACGATAGGATAACGCCCACGATGGACACCCCAGAACACCAAGCCACACAGGAAACCATCGGCCCTTCCCGCCGTACCTTAATTATAGTGCTGGTCGGGGCGGTCTGCCTCATCGTCGGATTGTTAGTAGATGATTTAATATCCCCTAATGGAACTGACCCGCAGGCACTCGCCAGCGCTGTCCGCTCGTTGGTGGCTGACGAACTGACGCGCCGAGGTTTCAGTGATTCCAATAACGAACTAGTCGATAATGACCCGTTCTTTGGACCAGAAGATGCACCGATTACCATCGTCGAATTCAGCGACTTCTACTGTAGCGTCTGTGGTCGCTTCGCTGAACAAACCCTCCCCCGCCTGCGCGAGGCATACGGTGACCGCATCCGTTTTGTCTACCGCGACATGCCTATTATCGGCGGTCAGGAGTCGATACAGGCTGCTATTGCCGCCAATTGTGCTGAAAATCAAGGGAAGTTTTGGCAGTTCCATAACACGCTGTTTGCCCACTACGACGCACGCGACCAGGCGGCCTTCGTCTCTTTTGCCAGCGAAATGGGCATGGACACCGCCGTGTTTGAGACCTGTCTTGACGACCCAGCGATGGCCGATGAAATAACGCTGGACTTGGTAGACGGCTATTCGCTTGGCATTACGGGAACGCCTGCCTTCTACATCAATGGTCGTTTTGTGAGCGGCGCACAACCGTTCGAGACGTTTTCGCTGTTAATTGATAGAGAGTTAGAGGCGCTTGGAATCGAATAAGCGCTGTCGGTCGTCAAAATATGTAAAAAATCGGTAAACTGCAAGCCACCTCTAACAATTTAGGCGCGAAGGCATGGGGCCGAGACGGCCTTAACGTGTAAAATGGGGGTTAAATCGCGTCAGGGAGTTTGATGCCCCTTGCGCCACCCCTCTCAGAGTTAGGATTCTTCCAGATGGACATGACTGAAAACCGCGCGGTTGAGGAAACAGCCGTTATGCCTCCCACTGCGCCTACATTCTCTCCCGTCGTCCCTACCGAGGCCGCGCCAGAGTTGGTTGGCCCATCCCGCCAAACCCTGACCACCGCGCTGGTCGGGGCGGTTTGCCTTATCATCGGGTTGGTGGCCGGCGGCCTGCTGTTTGGCGGCGGAACTGACCCGCAGGCGCTCGCCAGCGTCATTAGGTCGGTGGTGGCCGATGAGCTGGCGCGTAACAATTCCGGCGGCCCCAGCAACGTCGAACTGATAGACGATGACCCATTCTTCGGCGCAGAAGACGCACCAATTACCATCGTGGAATTCAGCGATTTCTATTGCAGCTTCTGTGGCCGCTTCGCCGACCAAACCCTTCCCCGCTTACGCGAGGAATACGGTGACCGCATCCGCTTCGTGTACCGCGACATGCCGATTATCGGTGGTCAGGTATCGGTACAGGCTGCTATCGCGGCCAATTGTGCGGAGAATCAAGGGAAGTTCTGGGAGTTCCACGATGCGCTGTTCGCCAACAACGGCGCACGCGACCGAGCAGCTTTCGTGTCATTCGCCAGCGAAATGGGCATGGACACCACTGCGTTTGAAGCCTGCCTCGACGACCGCGCCATGGCTGACGAGGTGACGCTCGACCTGCTGGACGGTCAAGCGCTAGGCATCACCGGCACGCCCGCCTTCTACATCAATGGGCGTTTCGTCAGCGGCGCGCAGCCATTCGAGACTTTTTCCTTACTCATTGACGCTGAACTGAACAAACTCGGCGTCGAGTAGGGCAGAAGTGATGCGTTTTGAGTGATGGGTGATGACGGCGCAATGTCGGTCTGAGAGGGTTTCTGAAAAGGTATAGCCGATGTTCGTAGTTGTGGGTTCGGCGGGTCGGCAAGCCGCACACTACACCAAATTTCCATCTTGGTGACCTGAAGGCCGACAGGTTGAACGACCGTTTTTGGGTGTAGGGGCGCGCTTGCGCGCCCGCTGACAGATTGCCCCTGCTCATGTTTTTTGCCAATACACCCTCATCACTCAAAACTCGTCACCCATCACTGCTTTATCAAATAGCGATGTATCAGCGCTTGAAAGTGATGGACACCGTTCTCGCGCAGCACGCTGAACCGGCCACGGTCATAGCTGCGCGAGGTTAAGCCCTTCTGGACAATCTCGCAGATTTCGATATCTTCCTGCTGGATTTCGTCGCTGAACTGGATGGTCTGCTGCATCGACTCCCAGCCCGCGCCCGTCCCCGGCTCCTCGAAATACCACTCAAAGATGGTCAGGGTGCGCTCATGCCCCAGCGGCAGGATGATGTTGATGCTGATGTTGTCCGGGTAGACGTTGAGCATCACGTTGGGAAAGACCCAGTAGTACAGCGCGTCGGCTTCGTCATCGGTGCGGATATAGCGCCGGTCGCGCCCCTGAATCTGCCCCTCTTTGGCGGCGCGAATCGGCGCGTACTGGCTGCTGTGTTCGTCGAAGGTATCGACGCGGTACTGGTCATAGTCCAGCTCACGGTACAGGCCGGGGTGTGCGATGGGGACGTGATAACCCTCTAGGTAGTTATCGACGTAGACTTTCCAGTTACACGCAATCTCATAATCGCGGCGCTCGAACGAACGCATATGGTCGATTTTAAAACCTTTGGCGCGCATTTCGGCGTCGATTTGGCCGTAAGCGGTCTCAATCATCGGCGGGGCGGCGGGGTCAAGGTTGACGAACACGAACGGCCCCCACGCCTCGACCTTAACGGACGGGAGGCACACGTCCTCGGCCTGCCAGTTCTGCACGCCTTCAAATTCCGGGGCGCGTACCAACTTGCCTTCAAGGTCATAGGTCCAGCCGTGGTACATACACTGGAGCGTCTTGCGATTGCCTTTGCCGTTGGCGACTGTTGCGCCACGGTGGCGGCAGACATTGTAGAAAGCGCGCAGTTCACCGCTGACCGTGCGCGTGACGACCAGCGGCTCACCAACCACCTCACAGGCAAAATAGTCGCCGGGGCGCGCCACCATGTCTACGCGGCCTACCGGCTGCCACGTTTTCCAGAAGATTTTCTCTTTTTCCGCCTCCAAAAACGCAGCATCGGTGTACCAACGTGACGGCATAGTCTCGGCGCTGGCGAGGTCATTGGACGGCGTATAATCGGACAGGTCGAGCATCGGAACATCCCCCTTTGGGTCAGATGAGGGACATTCTACCCCCGTGCCAAAAAGTCCAGCAACAGACCGTTGACCTGTTCTGGCGCGTCGTGCTGTACCCAGTGGGTGGCGTCCTCGATGATGACCAGTTTGCCGTCATCGCAGAACTCGATGCTCGGCTGCGCCATATCAACCGACAGCGCGACATCGTTTTTGCCCCAGATGAGCAGGGTTGGCATGGTCAGGCGCACATTGTCTGCCTTCGGGCGCGGCTTCTGCACGATGGCGCGATACCAGTTGAGCATACCGGTGGTCGCCCCTTCCCGCGGTCGGCTTGGCGCTGCCTTTGATGGCATTGGCCGCAACTGAATACCCGCCCAGCGACAGCATAAACTCTGGGAGCGCGGGAATCTGGAAGAAGCCGATATACCAGCTCTTGAGCGTCTGCCGCCAGTTGCCGCGCACCGTCCGCTGGAACACGACCGGGTGAGGCACATTCATCACCGCCAGCTTGCGAACCCGTGTGGGGTGGTAAATGCCTATCGACCATGCCACCATTGCACCCCAATCGTGTCCGACGATGTAGGCGTCAGCGTAGCCCAGTGCGTCCAACAGCCCGGCAATATCTCCGGTCAATTTGTCTAGGGTGTACTGCTCG
>JALONW010000277.1 GCA_025454725.1 Anaerolineae bacterium | reverse complement strand
AGCCTGAGCCGGTCGGTCAAGAACGAAGGGGCGTGGCCGCTCGACCGCGCCGCCGACATGCTCGACCAGATTTCATCGGCGCTGGCGCTGGCGCACCGGGTCGGCGTCGTCCACCGCGACATCAAGCCCGACAATATTTTATTGGATGAAGACGGCAACGCTTACTTAACCGATTTTGGCATCGCCAAGCGCACCCAGACTGAGAGCGCCGACGATGACCTAACCAGCGGCACGCTGGCCTACATCGCACCGGAACAGCTTTCTGGCCAGCCCGCCGTGGCCGCCACCGACCAATACGCGCTGGCGCTCGTGCTGGCAGAAGTAATTGTCGGCAGGCACGTCTACGGCGACGCCAGCGTCAGCGAGATGATTCTCAAACACCTGTACGAGCCGATGCCCGACCTGCGCGCCCTGCGTGTCGCGCTGCCTGATTCGGTCAACGATGTGCTGTTCAAGGCCACGGCCAAAGACCCGGACTCGCGCTACCCGACCGTCAGCCAGTTCGCCGACGCCTTCCGCCACGCCGCGCTGGGCAAGGACTCGACGCAGGAGATGCCCGCCATCTCACTCGACCTCGACCGGGTGGTCAACCCGTACAAGGGTCTGCGCCCGTTCCAACAGGCCGACTCGACCGATTTCTACGGGCGCGAGATGCTGATTAATCGACTGCTGGCGCGCATGGAAGAAGAGCTGCCCAGCCGGAACTTCCTCGCGGTAGTCGGCGCAAGCGGTTCGGGCAAGTCCAGCGCGGTCAAGGCCGGCCTAATCCCAACCCTACGCGGTGGGAGCGTGCCGGGTTCGGAGAACTGGTTCATCGTCGAGATGACGCCGGGCATGAACCCGCTGCGTGAGTTGGAGTCATCGCTGTTGGGCGTCGCCCAGCGCCCAGTCAACGGGCTGGGGACAATCCTGCGCAGTGGCCCCAACGGGCTGGCAAAAGCGGTCGAGGCCGTCCTGCCCGAAGGCGAGCTGCTGCTGTTCATCGACCAGTTTGAAGAAACTTTCACCCTGTCATCCGAGCTGGACGCCAACCGCCTGCTGGCGATGCTTGCCAACGCCACCCATGACCCCAAGGGGCGGGTACGGGTGGTCATCACGCTGCGCGCCGACTTCCTCGACCGCCCGCTTAACCATCCCATTTTCGGCGACCTGCTGCGCCGCCGCGTCGAGTTTGTCCTGCCGCTGACCCCGTCCGAGTTGGAGCGCGCCATCACTGGCCCAGTCGAGCGCCTTGGTCTAGAGGCTGACCCTGCGCTGGTCGCCCGCATGGCCGCCGATGTCAGCGAGGAGCCGGGCGCGCTGCCGCTGATGCAGTACGCCCTGACTGAGGTCTTCGAGCGCCGCAGTGGGCGCATCTTGTCGCTGTCGGCCTATGAGAAAATCGGCGGCGTGACCGGGGCGCTGGCGCGACGCGCCGATGAGGTCTACAACGGCCTGAACGAGCCGGGCAAGGCCGCCCTGCGCCAGATTATGCTGCGCCTGCTGACGTTGGGCGAAGGCAAGGAAGACACCCGCCGCCGCGCCGCACTGTCCGAGCTGGTCTCGGTCATCCCCGATTCGGGCGTGCGCCAGACCGTCCTCGACGCCTTCACCCGCGCCCGCCTGCTGACGTTTGACCAAGACCAACAGACTCGCGACCCGGTGGTCGAGGTGGCGCACGAGGCGCTCATCCGCGAGTGGCGTTTGCTGCGGACGTGGCTGGACGACTCGCGGGCGGATGTGCGCCAACAGCGCCAGTTGGCCGCCGCTGCGACTGACTGGGCCGAATCACGCCGTGATCCCAGCTATCTGCTGACCGGTGGACGCCTCGCCCAGTATGAGGAGTGGACGACCACCACCAGCCTCGTGCTGACGCCCGCCGAGCGCGATTTCTTGAGCGCCAGCAGCGCCGAGCGCATCCGCCGCGAACAGGCCGAGCTGGCGCGGGAAGCGCGGGAGGCCGCCCTCGAAGCGCGCTCGCGCACCATCCTGCGCGTGTTGGTCGGGGTGTTCGCCGCCGCCGCCGTGATTTCGGTGGCGCTGTTCATCGTTGCGCTCCGCAGCCGCCAAGTGGCTGAGGAGAACGCCGCCCGCGCCGAGGACAACTTCGAGCGCGCTGAGGCACTCCGCATCGCCAGCGCCGCCAATGTGCTGCTCTACGGACAAGAGGCCAACGCCGAGACCGGTGCACTGCTGGCGATTCGGTCGCTGGGCGCGCTGTACTCGACCGAAGCCGACGCCGCGCTCGTCCAGTCGCGCAGCCTGATGTACAGCGACCGCGTGTTTGACCTCGGCGCGCCGCTGGTGTCAGTGGCCGCTGCGCCGGACGGTACACTGATTGCCGCCGGGAGCGATGACGGCGCATTAGCAGTCCTTGACGCCCTGACCGGCCAACAACGCTGGGGCTATCAAGGTCGCACTACCCTCATCGAACTGACCTTCAGCCCGGATGGGCGCTGGCTGGCCGCCAGCCAATCGGACGGGACGCTGTTGGTGTTCAACGCCGCCGACGGCACGCTCCACCGTCCGCTGCCGACCCGTGAGGTCGCGGCGCACAGCCTAATTTTTAGCCCTGACTCAAGCACCCTCCTCAGCGCCGACGCCGAAGGGCTGTTGACGACGTGGGATGTCCGCACCGGTCAGCTCATCAGCGAAGTGCAGGCCGAGCTTCAAGAGACCAGCTACGACCTCGCGCTGCTGCCAGACGGTCAGACGGCGGTGGTGGCCGGGTATTTTGAAGCCCCACTCATCGACCTTACCACCGGGGAAGTCCCTCGCGTCTATGACTCACTCAACAACGGTCTGACCGGGGTAGCGGTCGGCGGCGGGCTGCTGCTGACCACCAACGAGGTTGGCGTCGCCAAAATCTGGGACCTTGCCAGCGGCGACGAACTGCTCACACTGACCAATCACACCGGCGGCGTCTATGACGGCGTGTTTTCGCCGGACGGCTCTACCCTCGTTACCATCAGCGCGGACGGGACAGCGCGCCTGTGGGACGCCACCACCGGCGCAGAGACCCGCCGCCTCACCGGGCATACCGGCGCGGTCAGCGATGTCGAACTGCTGTCGCACAGCAATCAGGTCGTGACAGTCTCTGCCGATGGGACGCTGCGCATTTGGAATGCCGACCCCACCCGCGCCCGTGACCGGCTGAACGCACATGACGCCTCCGCCGAGGTCGTGTGGGTCGATGAAAGCCGCCTGCTGACCATCGGCTACCCCGATACCGTGGTCAAGCTGTGGGATGCGCGCACCGAACAGCTCATACGCACCTACGAGGGCGCGGGCGTCCACCACGCCATCGCCGTTTCGCCCGACCGGTCGAGTTTCGCGGTCGGCCCTCGGCTGTACGACCTCGAAAGCGGCCAACTGCTGCGCGATTTCGCGGCGGGTTTCTGGGTCAACGACAACACCTTCAGCCCCGATGGGCGGATGCTGGCAGTCGGCGGGATGACCAGCGGCTTCGACGAGGGGCGCACCTACACCGGGACAGTCGCGGTCTGGGACATCGAGTCCGGCCAGCGCTTCCTACTCATCGGCCAGCACGAGAACGAGGTCACAGCGGTGCGCTTCAGCCCTGACTCGGCAGTGTTGGCCTCTGCCAGTCTCGATGGGACGGTCAAGCTATGGGATGTTGCCACTGGCGACCTCATCACCACACTCGACCACGGCGCAGAAGTCAACTTTATCAGCTTCACACCCGACGGTGCTGGTCTTTTGGCCTCTGGCTCCAGTATTGACACGGCGCTGTGGAACGTGGCAACCAGCGAGGTCATCCGCACCTTCACCGGCGGCGGGGCAGCCTCACGCGGAGCGGGCATCAGCCCAGACGGGACGACCATCGCCACCGCAGACCTCGACGGCTCGCTGCGCTTCTGGGGCGCGGCCACCGCCGCCGAACAGCGCCGCGTGGTCGGGTTCCGGTCGGCACTCTCGCTGCCCAGCTTCTCGCCTGATGGCCGTTTGGTGGCCGTCGCCGCCGAGGACGGCACGGTCTTCCTCGTGCGCGCCTCAGTCGATGACCTGATGGCCGAGACCTGCGCCCTGCTCCCGCGTGACCTGTCCGACGGGGAGCGCGAGCGCTACATGGTCGGTGACTCATTGGCAACCTGCGCACAGTTCGCCGCCGAGGGGCAGGACGTATTGGCCTTCGCCCCCACCGCGACATCGGCCCCCGTCAGCGTGCCGACTGCCTCGGTCGCGCTGCCCACCCCCACATCACAGGCGAGGCCGTTCGCGCCACTGGCGGTCAGCCGCCCCAATGAGGGGTCGATTTTACCGGGCGAAACCGAGTCATGGCTGCATGTCGGGCAGACTGGACAGGTCTTGACCCTGCGTGCCAGCGCCAACCAGCGCGCCTATGACGTGGACGACTACTTCACCGGGCTGGACACACTCTTGGTCGTATTCGGGCCGGATGGGTCGGTGGTGGCGCAAAATGACGACGCCCCCGATGGCAGCGGGGACGCCGAACTGACAATAGAGATTACCGATGCGGGCATCTACCGCATCGAAGTCCGCAGCGCCGGGCTTGCCACCGGCGGCGGCTACGTCCTAACCGCAGCGCTGGGGCAGTAGGGACGCAGCGTACTACGCCCCAAAATTGACAACCGGTGGGCGCATTATGGCGCGTCCACCGGGCGGAAAATGACCGCTACCTCATCTTCATAGTCAACACGCCAACCCGTATGCGTGCGCAGTGCGTCAGCGAGTCGGCTTTGGCTGCCAATCAACACCGTTTCGATGTCATATTCGACCAGCGCGGCCTCCCAATCACCCACCAGCCGCACGAGATCGTAATACACGAAGAAGAAGTCGTCGTAGAGATCGGCGCGGGTGTCAATGAACACAGGATATTCCGGCAGTTCCCAGATGACATAGCCGCCCCAATTATAATTATTGAGCATCTCGCGGCGTACCACTCCTGCTGCCAGTTCCTCCTTTAGGAATGCCACCGCATCAACGGGGTGATCTGAAGCACGCAGCAACTCCTCGATTCGCTGGGGGCGCACTGCCAGCAGGCTGACAGCAACAGCGGCCAAAACGAGGACGCCTATAACTATCGCGCCGAGACGAACCGGGCGGTCAAGCCGATAGTCGGGTATGAGGAGCGATGGTGTGACCCGGCGCATGAAGTCCGTGATGTAGGGGGCAAGGATGACCGGCGCGACCAGCCCGTACAGCAGTACGATGCGCGCCGTCATCAGCGACCACGCGCCAAAACCGACCAACAGGAAGAACTCGGTCAGCCCCATACGTCGCCCATGGACGATCACCACAACCACGCCGATATACAGCAAAATGACATAGGTGACGCGGTTAAGCGCCAGTAGGTCCGGCGGATTCCATTCGGTGATAAAAGGGCGGGCCGCCTGTGTGAAGGTGTCTAATGGGACAAGGAGTTGCTCAATCCCGTAGGGATTAATCAACATCGCCGCGACTCCGGCCAGCGACCACACCACCAACCGCCGCAGCCATACGACATCACCGCGCCCAGTGATGACTCGGATAAATTCGGCCACAATCCCCGCTGACAGCACCACATAGCCCGTAATCCAACCGCCATGGAGATTGATCCAGAAGAACATTATCACCGGAATCCAGCGGGGCGCAGGACCGCGCTTCAACACCATGTTGACGAGGATGAGCGTAAAAATCAGCATCCAGCCCTGTGGCCGTGACATCACCAGCGTAGTGGTCGCCAGCGCCGCCATCA
>JALONW010000276.1 GCA_025454725.1 Anaerolineae bacterium | reverse complement strand
GCGCCGAGGTCCACCAACATTTGGGTCGCCAGTGCGCCGGGCAGCAGACGAGTCAGGTCAAGGATTTTGACTCCATCCAACGGCAGCACAGCAGCGCCCTCGTCTACCATTTCAGGTGTTCGCCGCCGTTGACCGGCAGAAGCGCCCCGGTGATAAACGATTCCGAGGCGAGATAACCCACCGCCCGCGCTACATCCTCTGCCGCGCCGGGACGCCCCAAGAGCGTCAGGTCTTGGCCGATTTGCTCCCACTTGGCGTCGGGCATCCCCGGCGGCGCAAGCACCGGCCCCGGCATGACCGCGTTCACGCGGATGGCGGGCGCATACGTCACCGCGGAGGTCTGCGTCAGCATCCACAGCGCCGACTTGCTCACGCCGTGCGCCGCCCGTTCCTTCCACGGGCGCGTCACCCCCACATCGCAGATGTTGACGATGCAGCCGCCAGCGGGTGTGTTCTGCATCATCAGGCGGGCGGCGACTTGCGTACAAAGCATTGGGCCGGTCAGATTCACGTCCAGCGCCTCCTGCCATGTTTCTAGTGTTGTCTGGTCTAGCCGACCCGCCGGGAATACCGACGCGCTGTTGACCAGCACATCGACCCGCCCGAAATGGCGCACAGCGGCATCAAAAACGGCCTGCACACCGTCTGGCTGGCTGACATCGGCCTGCTGCGCCTCAGCACGCACGCCCAGTGCCCGAATTGCGCTTAACGCTTCATCAGGGGCGGTGCTGTTGTAATGGACAAGGATACTCATCCCTCGCCCAGCCAGTTCCAGCGCAATCGCCCGCCCGACGCGGTGTGCCGCCCCGGTGACAACCGCCACCTTGCCGCTCAAATCCAGCTGCATCGCCTAAACCTTCCATCCAACAATAAAGGTGGGGCAAACGCCCCTCGTATCACGCCTGTATCATAACAAAAAGGGGGCATCTCTGCCCCCTTCTCAATAACACGATGTTTGGATGTCTTAGTACGCTGAACCGTATGGCACGATTAGCAGGAACATCAGCGAAATCGTGACGATGAACACCGGGAGGAGCAGCACCAGCGTGAAAATCTTGCTGTCGGTCTTGAGGTGCATGTAGTAGATGACCACCAGCGCCGCCTTAGCGATGGCGAACGCCAGCAGGACGACAATCTTTACCCAGCTCGAAAACAGCTCGGCAATCACAATTTCAGCCACCGTCAAGATGCCCAAAATGCCGAAAATTACCGTGTAGAGCGGGAAGGGCAAAGTGCGCCCCAACAGGGTGGTCGTCTCGGCCATGACCTCGGCGTGGGCATCATCGTGGTGGGTCTCGTGCGCGGTCTCAGTCGTCGGCGCATGGTTATGGGTGTGGTCGCTCATAGTGGCTTATCCCTCCGCCTCTAAACCAGATAGAAGATGGTGAAGATGATAATCCACACCACGTCCACAAAGTGCCAGTACAGCCCGAACACCTCGACGCCGGTGTAGCGCTTGCTGCTGAATGCGCCCTGTTGGGCGCGGCGCATCACCAACAGACACCATATCACGCCGACAAACACGTGGATGCCGTGGAAGAAGGTCGCGCTGTAGAAGCGGACGCCCAGCCCGGCGAACTCGGTCGAACTGCCCGCGAAATCGAGGGTAATGCCAAGGTGTGCCAATTCGCTGTACTCGACGTATTGCAGCACCATGAAAATGACGCCCAGCACGGCGGTCGCAGCGAACCACTTCTGCATCCCAGCCACGTTGTCGCGCATGATTTCGCGCATCCCCATCACCATCGACCATGAGCTGGTCAAGAGCAGGAAGGTGTTCACCGACACCAGCCCGACGCCCAGCGAGTCGTGCATCCGGGCGACCATCTCAGGGTTCTGGACGCGCCAGATGACGAATCCGCCGATGAGGATGGCGAACAGTACCACTTCGCTGGCGAGGTACAGCCACATCGCAAACTTATAGTTATCGTTGCGGATGGCTTCTTCTTTGGGGGGCAAGAGCGCCGGTTGCTTGGATTCGTGTAGGGTAATCTCGCTCATCTTAATTCACCTCTACTTCTGACCCAAGAACGACGGAACACCGCGCAGCACCCACGCGATGAAGCGCGCCACATAGCCAATCGTCCACAACACGCGCTTGGTATAGAAAATCAGCAGCGGCAGGAGGACGGCGTTGCCCAGCGAGGCCATCGTGCGGGTCGGCTCGGTCGGGATAATCCAGCCCACCAGCGCCTCGTAGGACAGCACATAGATGATGATACCGACGAACACCGCCAGCCCAAGCCGACGCCAATCGAAACCGGGAGCCTTGACAGGCGCAGCACCCTCACCGGACTCCAGCAGGCCAGCAGGTGCGGCCTCCGGAAGCGCGGTCAGCGGTTGGTTGCCGACGACCTTCACCGTCTTAATACCACGGTTGAGGCCGAACAGCGCCTGCGCGATGAGCCATGCCGCTACGAACAGCGAGAACATGGTGAACGCGACCACGAGGACGAACGCGAAAAGCTGGCTGACGATTAAGGTCTGACCGAACAATTCCAGCTCGAAATAACCGATGGCATTGACGTTGGCCGCCGGGTCGCTGCTCAGGATATAGCCGAAGCCGCCGGGGATGGCCGCAAACGCGAACAACCCGATAACCACGATGCTAATCCAGAACGCCACCACCCAGACCTGCTCTTGCAGGATGTCGGCGGGCTTTTCCTCGCCGTGGTGATGATGGTCTTCAACCGGAAGCTCATTGCCGAACTCATCTTCTTCCGGCTCGTGGACCTCGTGCGCTGCCATCTTGCCTGACAGACCACCAATGCCCCACAAGAAGAAGATGGTGGCGAACAGGCCCCCCATCGTCAGGCCGAGCTGTGGGTTCCACACCTCGGTCATGCTCTGTAGGCCGCGAAGCAGCACCACCAGTGCCGCACCCAAAACAAACCCAATCACGGCCATTGGGATTGCACGGGTCATGCTGTAACCCATGAGCAAAGCCCCCTTTTTGACATCCAAACTAAAGCCAATACAACACCACGTAGAATAACATCCACGCAATGACGACAAAATACCACAGCTTCGCGCCCGCTTCGACCGCCCACAGGTTGCCACCTTCGTAGCGTCCCTGCACCACCCCGCGCAGCACGTTCCACAGATACAGGCCAATCGCCAGCGCGTGGAGCGCGTGGAAGGCGGTCATCACCCGGAACATCGCGTTGTACTGGGTTAGCACAGCGGTGACTTCTTCGCCGTTCGCCAACACGATGCGTGCTTCGGGGGCGGGGGTCACGGTCAGCCATTCATAAGCCATCAGTCCGATGAAGGCCGCGCCAAGCCCCAGCGCTGCGCGCCATTGTACCAAAAAGCCCCGCGTGTCGTCATGCCGGATTGCGCGGAACGCCCGGCTGGTCAACACCGCGCTGACCACCAGCCCAATTGTCGCCACCGTCGGCAGTACCGGGTCGAGTTTCTCGACACCCAGCGGCGGCCATGCCGGTGACGTAGAACGGAGCTGAAGGTTGACGATAATCAGCGCCACGAACGCCAGAATCCATGACGCTTGGAAAATGTTTACGCCGGTGCGCGCATTCTTGAGGCGCAGTTCGTCCTCACGCTGGCGCTGGCGCTCAAAATCAAATGTCTCGCTCAAACGACCCTGCTGCATACGATAAAACCCCGTCTCATCTCATCTGTTGGTTTGTGTGGGGGGTATCAAGGGGCGTGGTGGTGCAGGGATACCACACCACCACGCCTAGAGAAGACCATGCAAAACGGGCGGGACTAGTCGCCGACCACCGGCTCCGGCGTTGTGCTGGCGGGGGGCGGCGTGCCACCCTTGCCCAACAGCGAGGGCAGCGTCAGACGCTGCTCCATCTCGTCGAGGTAAACCCGCGAGGCCTCGGTGCCGTAGCCATACGGGTCCTCGAACGGGATAACTTCGCCCTTGAAGTTGTAGGCGGGCGGCGGCGAGCTGGTCTGCCATTCGAGCGTCAGGGCGCGCCACGGGTTGGGACCCGCCACCTTGCCCTTATAAACCGCCCAGACCATGTTGTACAGGATGATGAACGTGCTGATACCCAGCACGAACGAGCTGAGGCTGATGATGACGTTCAGCGTCTGGAATTCCGGCGCGTACTCGGCCACGCGGCGCGGCATCCCCTGCATCCCGACGAGGTGCTGCGGGAAGAATGTGAAGAAGAAGCTGAGATACGTCACCCAGAAGTGAATTTTGCCCAAGCGCTCATCCATCATGCGGCCGGTGACCTTGGGGAACCAGTGGTAGATGGAAGCGTAGATGGCGAACACTGAGCCGCCGTACAGCACGAAGTGGAAATGGCTGACGACGAAGTAGGTGTCGTGCATGTGGATGTCCACGGGAATCGCGCCGAGCATCATGCCGGTGATACCACCGATGACGAACTGGCTGAGGAACCCGACCGAGAACAGCATCGCGCTGTTGAAGCGGATTTTGCCGCCCCACATCGTGCCAATCCAGCTGAAAATCTTGATGCCGGTCGGGATGGCGATGATGAACGAGGTAATCATGAACGGGATACGCAGTTCCGGCGACAGGCTGGTGAACATATGGTGCGCCCACACGGTGAAGCCGACCAGCGCGATACCCATGCTGCTGAAGGCAATCATCTTGTAGCCAAAGACCGGCTTGCGGCTGTGGACCGAGATGACCTCGCTCAGAACGCCCATGCCCGGAAGCACCATGACGTACACTGCCGGGTGGCTGTAGAACCAGAAGATGTTCTGCCACACCAGCACGTCACCGCCCCGCGCCGGGTCGAAGAAGGCCGTTCCCGCCACACGGTCGAGCAGCAGCAGCGTCAGGCCGCCCGCGAGGAACGGGATGCCCAGAATCTGGATGAGCGAAGTCGCGAGCTGCGCCCAAGCGAACAGCGGCATCTGGAACCAGCCCATGCTCTCCGGGCGCATATTCTTGATGGTGACGATGAAGTTAATCGCGCCCAAGATGGACGAAACGCCCAAGATGTGCAGGCTGATAATCCACAGCGTCTGGCCGTCACCGCTGAACAAGACCGACAGCGGCGGGTAAGCCGTCCAACCGGCCTCCGGCGGCCCAACGAAGTAGCCCATCAACATCAGGACACCCGCAGGGACGATCAGCCAGAAGGCGAAGGCGTTCAGCCACGGGAAGGCCATGTCTTTTGCGCCCAATTGCAGCGGCACGACATAGTTACCCAGCCCTGCCCAGAACGGGATGATCCACATAAAGATCATGACCGTGGCGTGCATGGTGAACAACGAGTTGTAGGTTGAACCCGTCGTCGAGAAGTCCAGCGCGGGGGTCAGCAGTTCCCAGCGGATGAGCATCGCCAGCCCACCACCGATGATAAAGAAGATCAGCGCCGTGACCATGTACTGGACACCGATGATCTTGTGGTCAACGCTCCAGCGCAGGTACTCGCTCAGTTGGGGCCTCGGCGCGCTCTGTGCGCCGGGCATCGGGACGGAAATGCTTGCCATAATAATCCCTCGACCTCTCTACCTTACTTTAACGATACATGCGCTGGGGGTTACTGCGCTTCGACCGCAGCGGTAATCGACTCGACATCACCACAGGCCGACTCGCCAGTCGCGGTCTGCGTGCAGAGGTAAGACACGATTGCCACCAAGCTCTCATCCGACATATACGCGTAGTACGCGCCATCGACCGTTGCAGGCTCTTCCGGCTCTGCGCCGAACTGTGGCATCACACCAGCGTTATAGCCGGGAACAATGTAGTCATTGGGGTGACGGA
>JALONW010000275.1 GCA_025454725.1 Anaerolineae bacterium | reverse complement strand
TTTGAATTTTTTTAAGAGGATACCTAAAGCCTATGAAACCGCTTGATATTTCCCCCGGCGCGCCGTGGCGTGACCGTTTTAACGTCTCGGTGGTCGCGTTTACACAGGTCGCCAAGCTCAACACCCAGCGCGGGCTGGCCGTCACCAACCGGACGGGCATCTATCAACTTCATCGCTGGGACACCACCACCGGCGACCTCACCCCGCTGACCGACGCGCCCGCTGGGGTGGTGTTCGGTGGCCTGTCGCCGGACGGCAAATGGGTCTATTACCACAAAGACCAGCAGGGCAACGAAATCGGTCATTTCGTGCGCGTGCCGTGGGATTCAACCCTCGGCATAGGCGAGCCGCAGGACATCACGCCCGATATGCCGCCCTACGCCTCATACTCCATCAGTCAGAGCCTAAACGGGCGCATCATCGGCTTCAGCACCGCCAACGCCGAAGGCTTCCAGATGTACACCATGCCGGTTGGGACGGACGGCGCGCTGGGCAGCCCAGCGCTGCTGTACAAGAGCGCCCGCTACACCGCTGGCCCGATGGTCAGCTATGACGGTGATTTTGCGGTGATTGCCACCACGGAGCGTGGCACCGGCTTTTTGTTTGCGCTGTATGCTTTCGACCTCGCCCAGCCCGCCGACATTCGCCACGTCTTGCAGGACGCCGAGGCGACCATCCAGCCGGTCGGCTTCTCGCTGGTTAGCGGGGACGCCCGCCTGTTGGCAACCACCAACGTCAGCGGCTACACCCGCCCGCTGGTGTGGGATGCACGCACCGGCTCGCGCACCGACCTCCCGCTGGAGGACATCGACGGCGACATCTTCGCGTGGGGCTGGTCGCCCGACGCGACCAAGCTGCTGCTGTGCAACCTCGCCGGGGCGCATTATCAGCTTTATGTTTATGACCTCGACCGTTCGACGCTGACCAAGCTCAACCACCCCAGCGGGACGTTCAACAGCGGCTACTACTTTGACGCCGACACAATTTACGTCAACATGCAGGATTCGCAGCACCCGACACAGGTCGTGGCGTTGGACGCGAACACTGGCGCGCAGCGCTCGGTCGTGCTGGCGTCGGGTGGCAACCCGCCCCCCAGCCGCAAAGCTCGGTCGGTGACATTTGTGTCCAGCGGCGGCGCGCAGATTCAGGCGTGGGTGGCCACGCCCGACGGCGACGGCCCGTGGCCGATGATTCTCGACACCCACGGCGGCCCGACCTCGGTCGAGACCGAGGGCTACGCGCCCGACGCACAGGCGTGGCTCGACCACGGCTTCGCCTTTATGAGCGTGAATTATCGCGGGAGCGTGACCTTTGGGCGCGACTTCGAGCAGGCCATCTGGGGCAACCTCGGCGATTTAGAGGTGGACGACATGGCAGCGGCCTATCAGTGGGCGGTAGACAACAAAATCGCCCAGCCTGACGCGGTGCTGCTGACCGGCGGGAGCTACGGCGGCTATCTGACGCTTCAGGCCATCGGGCGGCGGCCCGAACTCTGGGCGGGCGGCATGGCACAGGTCGCCATCGCGGACTGGGTGTTGATGTACGAAGACCAAGCAGAGACCCTGCGCGGCTATCAGCGGTCATTGTTCGGCGGCACACCTGAAGAAAAACCGGAGGCGCACGCCAAATCGTCGCCCATCACCTACGCCGAACAGATTCGCGCCCCGATTTTGGTGATTCAGGGGTCGAACGACACACGCTGCCCGGCGCGCCAGATGCGCGTATACGAAGAAAAACTCAAGTCGCTGGGGAAAGAGATTCACATCCACTGGTTTGACGCTGGACACGGCTCCCGCGCCAAAGACCAGCAGATTCAGCACATGGAGCTGATGCTCAACTGGGCGTATCGGGTGTTGGGTTGAGCGCCGCAGTGATTGGTGTAGACGGCTGCCGGGCGGGATGGGTGGCCGTCACCCTTGACGCGGACGGCGGGTGGTCATGCGCGCTGCACCCGTCGCTGGTGGCGCTGTGGTCGGCGGCGGAGGGGGCGCGGCGCATCTGGCTGGACATGCCCATCGGCCTAACCGACGGCCTGCCTGCCGATAACGGCGAGCGCGGGGTCGAATCGGCCTGCCGCGCCGTACTGGGCATCCGGCGTAACAGCGTGTTCAACGTCCCGGTGCGGTCGGCGGCTTATGCACCCGATTATCTGGCCGCGAAAGTTGCCAACCGCGTCGCCACGGGCAAGGGGTTGTCTATCCAGTCGTGGCACATCACCGCCAAAATCTGCGAAGCCGACGGCCTACTGCGCTTCGACCCGTCCATCCGGGGCGTGGTGGTCGAGTCGCACCCAGAGGTGGTGTTTTGGGCGCTGAACGGCGGCGCGCCGATGCTGAATAACAAAAAGACCGCCGCTGGGCGCGACGAGCGCATGGCCGTCCTCACGCGCCATTACCCCCAAGCGGGCGATGTCCTCGCCTACGCCCAGACGGAAATCTTGCGACGTCAGGCCGCGCTCGACGACGTGGTGGATGCGCTGTGTTTGGCGGTCGGGGCGCGTTTCCCGGTGTTCGCCACCTTCCCGCCCGAACCCAAGCGCGATTCGTTCGGCCTGCCGATGCAGGTGGTGTATCCGGTGGTGTGATAATCATACAAAAAGCCCCCTCTCACCCTAGAGAGGGGGCTTGTCTTATAGGCCAGTCTACGCCCGCAGCGCCGCCCCGACCGCCTTTTGCGCAGCTTTGACCAGTTTCTTGCGCGCCGCCGCAATCTCGGCCTCGCTCAGGGTGTGGTCGTCCGCTTGGTAGACCACGCTGTAGGCCAGCGACTTATGCCCCGCCGGGACGCTCCCGCCCCGATACATATCGAACAGCACGACCGAACGCAGCACCGCGCCGCCCGCCTGTTCCAGCGCAGATTGCAGCGCGCCCGCCTGCACATTTTCCTCGACCACAAAGGCGAGGTCTTCCTTAACGACCGGCGTATGCAGCACTGGTGCGGTGCGGAACAGCGGGTCAACCGCGCTCAGCAGCAGCATCGCATCGAATTCCGCGACCAAGAATACGCTGTCGCTGGGCAGGTCGAGGGCGTGCGCCACCAGCGGGTGGAGTTCCCCGAAGCTGCCCGCGTCAGCGTCCCCAATGGTCAGGGTGGCGGCACGACCGGGGTGCAGCCATGCTGCCCCGCCCGCCTTGAACTCTGCGCCGCGCAGATGCAACCCCTCGACCATCCCCTCGACCACGCCCTTGAGGTCGTAGAAGTCGAAGGCGGGCGGCTCGGCCTGCGTCCAGTGGGCGGGGGTGCGCGGCCCAGCCATCACAATGGCAAGGCGCAGTAGTTCGTCAGGGAGCTGCTGCCCCTCGATACGGTAGTAGGCCATCCCCAGCTCGAAGGCCGCCACTCGGTCGGTATGGCGCAGATTGTTGCGCGCCGCCGAGACGAGGTTGGTCAGCACCGATTGGCGCATGGCGGTTTTATCGGGCTGAATCGGGTTGGCGATGACCACATAGCCCGCGCCCTTCGGGGCGTTGACCCCGACACCGCCCGTCATGCCTTTGGGAATGAACAGGGCTTCCTGCTCCGGTGTGACGAAACGGTGGGTGATGTTCTCGCTCAGGCCAAGGCCGACCAGCACATCTTTGGCCTGTTCCTCGCGCTCCAAGAGGGTGTTTGACCACTGCGCGGGCAACCCCTCGTCCAGCAGCGTGACTGGCAGGTTATCGAGGCCAATGATGCGAGCGATTTCCTCAATCAGGTCGGCCTGACCAATCACCTCGTCGTCGCTGATGTCCATGCGGTGGTTGGGGACGACCGCCACCAGCGAGTCGGCGCGCAGTGTCACATCAAAACCCAGACGGCTGAGGATGTCACCCGCCTGTGAAATCGGGACGCGCATCCCGGTCAGGCGCTCGATTTCGCGTTCAGGCAGCTCAATCTTGATGGTCGGCGCGGGCTGCGGGTGTACGTCGATGATGCCCTTGGCGACCTTTCCGCCGCCGACCTCGCGCATCAGCTCAATGGCGCGCTTGAGGCCAATTTCAGCTTGGGCAGGGTGGACGCCCCGGCTGAAGCGCGTCCCGGCCTCACTGAACAGCTTCTGCGCCTGCGCTGTCTTGCGAATGTTGATGAAATTCCACGCCGCCGCTTCCAGCAGGACATTGGTCGTCGCGTCGCTGATTTCGCTGTCGCCGCCGCCCATCACACCGCCGAGGCTCAACGCGCCTGCCGTGTCGCACACCAGAATCTGCTCCGCGCCCAGCGCACGCTCCACGCCGTCCAGCGTTAGCAGTTTTTCACCGTCGTTCGACAGCCGCGTGATGATGGTCGGAGCTTTGCCGCCCGCCCGTTTGACCAACACGTCATAGTCGAAGGCGTGCAGCGGCTGACCGGTCTCGAACATCACGTAATTGGTGATGTCCACGATGTTGTTAATCGGGCGCTGACCAATCAAGACGAGGCGGCGCTGCACCCACTCCGGCGACGGTTTAATCGTCACACCCTTGAGCAGCGCCAGCGTGAAGCGCGGGTTCAGCTCCGGCTGGCGGATGTCGATGCTGACCTGCCCGGCGATGGCGTCACCCTCGGCCAGCACGTCGGTCTTGATGGTCTTCAGCGGCTTGTCGAGGATGGCCGCGACCTCCCGCGCCACACCGACCACGCTGTAGCAGCGGGCGAGGTTGGGCGTTAGCTCGACCGTCAGAATCACGTCACCCATCACATCCTGAAGCGGCGTGCCCGGCGCGAAACCGGGGTCTTGGCGCATCAAAATTACGCCGTCGTGTTCCTCGCTGATGCCTAATTCCTTGTCGCTGCACACCATCGACTTATTGAACACGCCGCGCAGGGGTTTCCCCTTCAGGATCATGCGCTTGGGTTCGTCGCTGTGGCCGTCCCAGACCTCCGCGCCTTCCAGCGCCAGCGCCGTCCAAACCGGCGGGTTGAGCGGCCCCGCGCCCCGAAACTCGAACAGGTTGGGCGCGCCGGTCACAACCTGTTCAAGCTCGCCCGCGCCGTAATCGATCATCGCCATCACGAGGCGGTCGGCGTTGGGGTGCGGCACGACCTCACGGATGGCGCCCAACACAATTTTGTCGCGTGACCAGACGAGGTGGTCGCTGGGGGGCATCCGCACGCCGTCTACGGCGGTCTGCGGCACGCCCACATAAGTCAGGCTGACCTCCAGCCCGGCTTTAGTCAGCACGTCCGCCAGCTTCTCGGCGGGAATGTCTATCTCGACGAATTCTTTCAACCACGAGAGTGGGATTTGCATGGGTTAGGGGGTTCCTTTTTGTGGTGTTGGTTAATCTTCCGTACCGACCTCTTCTAGGCCGGTGTAAAGGGTTTTTTCGGCGTGGTGATGCTTCTGGTTGTGGATGTAATCGGTGACAAACGCGACCTGTTTCTCACCGAACGTCAATACACCATAGCCACCCTGCCATTGGAAACGGTCTGAGCGGTTGGGGTAGAGTTTGTTCATCTCAAAGGCGGTGAAACCTTTGATGGTGCGTACCCATTCAGAGACAGATAAACGCGGTGGTATAGAGACAGCTATATGGATGTGGTCGGTAATTCCGCCAATGGCGACCAACGGCGTCTCCATCTCGACACTTTTTTCCCGGATTAACCCAAAGACTTTGGTCTCCATATCACCAATCAGCATGGGCGCACGGTGTTTGGTTGTCCATACGAGATGGTAATAACACCGCCAAAATACGCCCATCTTTTACCATACGAGATGGTAATAACACCGCCAAAATACGCCCATCTTTTATCCTCCTCGTTTATGTTTTGCGTCGTTTCCGCTTGGGGTTCAAACCCCAAGCTACCGGTTGCGACGGGAAGCCCACTGAAGGGGCTTGCCCCGTCGCGGTCGGACCTCCGCCCGCGTTGAGCCATCGTTCAATCCAGCCCCTTTAGTGGGCTTGGCTTTTTCTTGTAGCTGGAGGCTTGAGCCTCCAGCGGCAAGCATGGCGCGATTCTATCTCATCGTTTTGCGGGTGTCCGCTTGGGGTTCAAACCCCAAGCTACCGGTTGCGACGGGAAGCCCACTGAAGGGGCTTGCCCCGTCACGGTCAGACATTCCGTCCGCGTCGAGCCG
>JALONW010000274.1 GCA_025454725.1 Anaerolineae bacterium | reverse complement strand
CCGAGGTAGCCGATGATGTGCGAGGTCAGCGCGCCGGTCGGGTATTCACGCACGCCGACCGTGCTGATGTTGACCCCCGGCAGGCTCACGCGCTCCTCCATCAGGCGGATGGCCGCTGTACGGTCGATGTCGGCAGCCACCGCAATCGGGCGGTACGGGTAAATACCCTCGACCTCATCCACAATGCGCTCGATGCTGCGGACGAATACGCCGCTGCGGTTCTCGTTGGCCTCCGTCGCTGGGACACCGGTCAGCGCTGAGATACGGTTATAGATGGCGTAGCGCGCCTCGGTCTCAGACGGCAGTTCCGCCGGGACAATCTCGACGATATAAGCAGGGGCGTTGTTGGCGAGGAGTTGGTTGTTGCGGTCATAGATGATACCGCGTGTGGCGGCAATCCCTTGGATGGTCAGGCGGTTTGCCTCAGCATCGGCCACCGAGTCTTGGTAGCGTAGGACCTGAAGGTCGTACATACGGATGCCGAAAATCAGGAAGACGGCGAACATCAGCCCTTGAAAGAAGGTGACGCGCCACCCTTGGAAGTAATCCCCATTCCTCATGGTGTTTTTAAGACCTCCACTGATATTCTTGCGCTCATTCTGTCTCTGGCAGGCGGCGTTGCAGCCGACGCAGCAGCACATAAACGGGAAGAATCATGGCGACATTATAGAGCATCACCGGGGCAATCACAGTGGGGATGTCGCTCCCCCATGTAATCACGAACGGTGCATCGGCGGGGATGTAACCCACAAGGTGAAAGAAATCCAACATCGCCAGCCGGTAGAACTCGTAGAAAAATGTCCCGAACAGCCCCATCAGCAAAAGTACCAGAATCCCAAGTTGGTAGAACTGTGTGCCAAGGGCATTCATGACAAAAACCACCATCGCCAAACCGAGCGCACTTGTCCCCAGCGGCATGGCAGACATCAGGTCGCTGGCGATGCCTCCCACCACGGCCCAGACCACCCCCTGTGGCAGCGGCGCGTTAAGCGCCCACGCCACCACAATCACGAAAATCAGGTTCGGCCCGACCCCAATCAGGTCGAGTTGGGGGATAAAGACCGCCTGAAGCACGGCAGCGGCAATCATGATGGGAAAAGCGTAGAAGATGCCCACAGGGTCCTAGAGGGGTGGCGTCAGCGCAGGTTACGGCTCAGGCGTCGGCTCGAACACCGACAGGTCAACCGGCTCGAACGAGGTGACAACCAACACCATCTCGAGTCGGTCGAAGTCGATTAGGGAGCGCACCTCGGCAGTCTGGTCAATGTCAGACTGGAACTGGCGCGTACTCGTGACCTGACCAATCACGACATCTGGGGGAAGGTTGCCGCCTAAGCCAGAGGTCAGCACGAGGTCGCCGACCTGCACCTGTGCGCCCTGCGGGATGAGCGTCAGGCGCAGCGCCCCGGACGCCAGACCAATCACCGCGCCCTCAACCCGGTTGGTCTGGGTGCGGGCGCTGACCGAGCTAAATTCGGAGGTGATGAGCTGGACGCGGGAGGCGTTGGCCGACACATTGATGACGCGCCCAACCAGCCCCTGTCCCGTCACGACCGGCATCCCGACGCGCACGCCATCGCGCACACCCCGGTTGATAACGACCGTCCGCAGCGCCCTAACCGTATCGCGGGCGATGACATCGGCGGCGACGACTTCTTGGTTCTGGTTCTGCGCGACATAGTTTACGAGGTCAGCGAGGCGCTGATAGTCCGCACCAGTCTCGCGTAGTTCGACCAGCTCAGTCGTGATGCGCGCAAGCTGGGTCTCAAGGTCGGCGACGTAGGCTTCGAGTTCCTCATAGGTGCGCTCACCTGCCGTCAGCGAGGCGACCGTGCGGCTCGTGCCGCTGAACAGCCCGGCCAGCGCGTTGAGCGGGGTCGAGACCAACCCTTCTAACCCGCGCAGCGCCCCACCGCCGCTGAAGAAAATCAGCGCGATGCACGACAGCACAGTGACGATGAGCAGCGGGATTCGGTTGACGGAACGGCGGCGCATAGTTGCTTAACATCCACACCCAACACAGCGGTTAGTGCGAGGTACTCCCGCGCTGCAGCCCGACCAGCAGGCGGCGCAGGTTGTTGTAGTCCTCTAGGACGCGCACCGCCCCACGGGCGACGCACGTCATCGGGTCATCGGCCACGTAGCAGCGGATGCCGAGTTCATCTTGGAAGCGCTCGGCCAAGCCCTTGATTTGGCTGCCGCCGCCCGACAAACAGATGCCCGACTCAATAAGGTCAGCCACCAGTTCCGGCGGGGTGTCGTCGAGGGCGTCCTTCACCGTATCGATGATGATGTTGACCGACCCGGAAATGGCCTCGCGGATTTCGATGGAACTGACTTCGACGGTGGCAGGGAGGCCGTTAATCAGATTGCGCCCCTTGACTGGGATAACGCGCTCGGTTGGCAGCGGATAGGCCGACCCGACCTCGATTTTGATGCGCTCTGCCGTCGGTTCACCGATGAGCAGGTTATGTTTGGTCCGCATATACTGAACGATGTCTTCGTCCATTTCGTCACCGGCCACACGAATCGACCGACTTATGACCACACCGCCCAGCGAAAACAGCGCGACCTCGGTCGTGCCGCCACCGATGTCAATCATCATGCTGCCGCGGGTCTCTAACACTGGCAGACCCGCGCCGATGGCCGCTGCAACTGGTTCTTCAATCAGGTAAACCTCGCGTGCGCCTGCGTTTTCAGCGGCGTCATGCGCGGCACGTTTTTCAACCTCAGTGACGCCCGATGGGATACCAATCACCACACGTGGGCGTGGAATCGGAACCCATGACTGCTCATGTGCCTTGCGGATGAGGTGGTCAAGCATGTCGCCGGTCGCCTCAAACTCGCTAATCACACCGTCGCGCAGCGGGCGGACGATTAGGATGTTCTTCGGGTTCTTGCTCCACATCTCTTTGGCTTGCGCGCCGACGTACAGCGTGGCGTGCGTCTTTTTATCCAGCGCCACGAACGACGGCTCGTTAATGACAATGCCCTTACCGCGCACCGCCACCAGTGTGTTGGCCGTGCCGAGGTCAATGCCAATGTCGAGTGAGAACAACCCGAATAAGTAATCAAGCGGACTTAACACGAGACCCCCTGCTGGCACAATCGGGCGGGATTATAGCATACGCCTAGAAATTCACAGCGAAATGTTTGTGGCACGGCATCACCGGCACCTTAAAGCTGGCCCAACACACCCACCACAAACCGACAACGTGTTCACCCGTGCCAGCCCGATACGCTACTATAGTGGCGTGGGGTAAGCTGCGTAAACCCGCAAGTTCCCTACGCACCGTTGATTGTACCGGATGATTGGGCGCTATGACCCTAGTGGATTCCCTCCGATACGCAGTGCGAGACCACCGGCTTATCCCCGCCGGGTCGGTCGGGTTGGTGGCGGTCAGCGGCGGCGCGGACAGTATGGCACTGCTGCACCTATTCGTCCAGCACCAGCGAGCCCACCCCGGCCACTATACCTTATACGCAGCAACCCTCGACCACGGCTTACGAGGCGCGGAAAGCGCCGCCGATGCCGCCTTTGTCGAGGAGACTTGCGCGGCGTGGGGCGTGCCATGTCTGCACGGCAAAACCGACCTCGACCCATCCGCGCCGGGAGTCGAGGGGCGCGCTCGGACAGCGCGCTACGCCTTCCTCGCCCAATCTGCGCGACAGGTCGGGGCGTCGTGGGTGGCGACCGCCCACCACGCCGACGACCAAGCCGAAACCGTTCTGATGCGAGTCATCCGGGGAACAGGGGTGCGCGGGCTGGCCGCCATGCGACCTCGTTCGCTGCTGCCCGACGCGCCAGACCTGACGCTCATCCGCCCGCTGCTGGGCGTCCGCCGCACCGACCTGCTGGCCTACTGCGCCCAACAAAATATCTCGTTTCGCCACGACCCGACCAATGATGACCCGACTTATAGAAGGAACTGGGTTCGCGCCATCGCCATCCCCATCCTCGCACAGGCCAACCCAGCCCTCAGCGGGGCGCTGACGCGTCTGGCCGAGGCCGCCCAAACCGACGATGACCTGCTCTCGGCGGTGGTTCAGCCGTTTATCGACACCATTTCTATCCGCAACGGACGCGCCCACCTCCCGCGTGCGGGACTCAGCGCGCTCCACCCCGCCCTGCGCGTGCGCGCTATCGCATGGGCGTGCGGCCAACTTGCCATTGATGAACCACCGACCTTTGACCATCTGCGGGCGGCGGCGGCGCTCTCAGACGGCACGACTGGCGGCGCAGTCGAACTGGCGGGCGGCCTATACGCTCGGCTCGACCATGACGCGCTGGTCATCGGTCGGTCAGAAACTGCGCCAGATTACCCGCCCGCGCCGTGGCTGCCCACTGAAGCGGTGATTATCGTGTCGAGCCAATGGACACCCCTTACCAGCGGCCAATCGGCGCGCTGGGCCGATTTCCCCGGCGCGGGCGTGGTCGATTTCTACGCAGACGATGGTCAGATTATCACCTTGCGGACGCTACGCCCCGGCGAGCGCATTCGACCCGTTGGATTGAGCGGTCACAGCACCTGTCCCCCAGCGCTGGCGCGCTCATCTTCCCCTGCTCACGGTCGATGACCAGCCCACCGCCCTTTGGGACGGAAACGAATGGGTGCGCTTTTTTTCAGAAAAGCCGTATAATCGAAGTCTACTCATCCGTTTAGGCGGAGATTAGCTGTTTCTAAAATTCATGTTGTTATCTTTCGCAATAACCTGTTGCGGCATTGGCATGTGCCAACTATAATTGGGGAAAAACAAACCCCCACCAGCTAATCTTTACGCCCCGTTCATGGAGGAATGCGCCCATGTTGCCGAACACCGCCACCCAGACCGCCCAGACCGTCGCCTCGGCGCATATCCTGATTGTGGATGACGAGGGGCCGAATCGTTACTCTATCAGCAAAAACCTCCAGAAGGTGGGCTATACCATCAGCGAGGCGGCCAGCGCCGATGAAGCGGTCGAGATGCTGCGCCACAACGAGTATGACGTGGTGCTGACGGACATCAAGATGCCGGGCAGCATGGACGGCGTTGACCTGCTGCGCCACATCCGCAACGACTCGCCGGACGCGGTGGTCATCCTGATGACCGGCTACGCCAGCCTGCCGTCAGCGGTCGAGGCGCTGCGCTTGGGCGCGCATGATTACTTCATCAAGCCGGGTTCGATGAATGACCTCCGTAACGCCATCGGGCGCGGCGTCGAGCGCGCCAAAAACCTGCGCCGCCGCAAGGCACTGCTGGACGCGCTGCGCCATGACATCTACGAGCTGGCACGCGGTGAGGTCGAACAGTACGCCCCGGCAGCGGTCGCCACTGTGGCAGGCGTCGGCGCGGGGGTGGGTTCCGGCCAGCGCCCCACCGACAACACCTTCGGGAACCTGATGCGCTGGGACGAACCAGAGGTCTCGGCGGCGGCCATCCAGCTTGGCTCCCTGACCGTCTACCCCGGTCGCTACCAGATTGCCACGGACGACCAGCCGGTAGACCTGACCCCCACCGAGTTTGACCTGCTGATGTACCTCGGCTCGCACAGCGGGCGGGTCGTGCCGTGCCACGAGCTGGTGCGCGAGGTTCGCAGTTACGCTGTGGACGAGGCCGAAGCGCGGGAGGTCATCCGCCCCCACATCTCCAACCTGCGGCGCAAGCTCAAGGCGGCGGGCCAAAGCCCCGACCTGATTGTCAACGTGCGGGGGTTGGGTTATCGCCTGAATGACCGGGTGCGCTAATCGGCTATAATGCCCTCATCCAACACTGTGAGGGATGTTATGTACCGATTGATTGCCCTGTGCGCGCTGCTGGTGCTGATGCTCTCGGCAGCCAGCGCGCAGGACGCCGTGACCGAGGTCTGCCCTGCCGACCCCATCCAGCCCCGCCCGATTCAATTTCCGCCCGGCGGCCTCATCCTGACCACCTTTGACCGCCGTAACCTGTGGGTGGTCGATGTGGACGGGCGGCGGCGCTACCCGCTGGACGGCGCTGTCCCGTGCGGCTCTAACTGCCAGCTTTCTCCCGACGCCCGCACCATCAGCTACCTCGATGGCGACGAGCGCACCTACAACGTGCGCGGTCTGGACGGGTCAGGAGAGCGCGTCATCGCGTCCGGCGCGTCAGACGTGTTTTTTTGGTCGAATGACACGCTGTTGGTCTGGACACCCGGCCAACGCGCCTACCTCATCGGCCCTGACCAACCGCGTTACGACCTCGATATGGCGGGCGCGGTGAGCGTCCAGCCGGGCGGGTTCTGGGCGCTGCTGCTGCGCTATGAAGACGGTGTGTTCAACCGTCTGCTGCTCAATACCGCCCTACGCCGCGCCCCCGACGCCCCGCAGGTCGAACTCGGCCCCGAAGCGCGCTATGCCAACGCCGCCGTGTGGTCGCCCAGCGGTGAATACCTCGCTTATGCTCAGCCCACCAGCGGCGACGACCCGACCGCCGAGTTGTACCTCGTCAGCCCGACCGAGCGCACGCCCGTCCAGCTCACTGACCTGACCGAGCAGTTCGGCGCACAGCGTATCGGCGGGACGTCGGTCAACAGCCTGAGTTGGTCGCCGGATTCGTCGCGCATCGCATTCTGGGCGGCGCCGCTGACCGACGCCAGCGCGCCCGAACAAGCTGACCCAGCCCAACTGTACCTGCACGACCTGAACAGCGGTGAGACCCAGCGCTTCTGCGGCTACAGCACCATTGACCACAGCCCCAACCCGCCGCGATTGGTCTGGTCGCCGAACGGAACCCACATCGCGTTTGCGGGCGACCTCGAAGACGACACCCGTGGCAACCTGTTGCTGGCACTGGACACCCAAACCGGCATCTTCTATGAACTGAGTGAGGGCATCTACCCGGCGCTGGGCGCACCGAACGTCCTCGCGTGGGGGCTGCGCCCGTGAATTTGCCCGCGCTGCCCAGCCGCGAGGTCTGGCACGCCCTAAACCATGCTCTGCCGCGCCACCCGCTGCTCTGGTTTCCGTGGGATGGCAAAGATGACCTGCTCCCGCCACCACAGCCCATGTTAGAGGCCGCCCCAACCGCCCTATTGGTCAGTAGCGGCTTAATTACGCTGGTCGGGTGGCTGGTGTTTGGCGTCACACCGATGGTGTTGGTGCTGCTGGTGCATGGTTACGTCGGGATGGCTGCCGCGCGCTCGGTGGCGGGAGCCATCGGACAGGTGCGGCGGCGCGGGCTGTATGACCTGATGGGTTCGACCCCACCCGGTGCGCTGGCGGCGGGCTGGGCGGTCGCGGTGCGCTGTTTCCGCCGTAACCGAGTCGTGCAGGCGCTGTCGGCCCTGCCGGATTACCTGCGGCTGGTCTGGGTCATGGCGCTGACGCCTTACTCCCTGCTGACGATGCTTTCGCTGTGTCAGGGCGTGGGGGTCTCACCGACACCGCTGCAACAACTGTTCGGCCAGCCGCTGGCGGTGATGAACGGCTTTATCGTCCTCGCCGTGATGTCGCTCGACCAATCGCAGGCGCTGGCGACTGGTGGGCTATTGGGCATCATCGCCCCAACGCTTCAAACCGACCGCTTCGAGGCGCAGGTCAGCGCACCGCTGCTTTTCATCACTTACCAAGCGCTCAACACCGCGCTCATTCTCACCCTCCATGCAGCGGCCCTCACGCTGACCACCCCCTCCATTGACCCGCTGCTTCGCCCGTGGGCGTCTAGCGTGCTGTGGTTGAGTATTTTTATTTTCATTCGTGAAGGAGGCGTACTGGTGCTGTGCGCCGTCCTTGCAGGCCGGTCGGGGGCGTCGCTGCGCGATGTCCTCACCATCTACCGGCGCAGCATTTAAGGGGTGGCTCAAATGCGCTCACTACGGCTGTGGTTACGCAGCACTTTCCTCAGCGAACGACTGGTGAACCTGTTCTGGCAGCGTACCCCGCGCCACCCGCTGCTGGTGGTGCGCTTTATGCTGCCGCCGCCGCTGCGCCGCCGCGCCGCATGGCTTAATTCGATGTTGGTCTCGGTGGGTGGCACGGCAGCTATCATCATCTCCTTTATTTGGGTTCCACTGCTGACCTTTCTGCTGCTACTGTTGGCTGGTTCGGTTTTGTTTGGCGGGACGGTCTGCGGGCTGGCAGCGGCGGTGGCCGTCACGCGCAACATCCGGCAGGAACAGCACAGCCCCGCCCGCGAAGCGCTCACCCACATCATGCCGCCGGGTCGATTGGGCATCGCGTGGCTGCTGGCGGTGCGCGCCCTACGACTCAAGGCCAACCGGAGCGGTTTCCGGCTGATATCGGTCGGGATACAGCTCGCCCAATGGGTAATGGTCGGATTCGGCGGCATTATGGTATTTTTAATCTTTATCGTCCCCTCGTTGTCACTGGGGCCAACCTATGCTTACAGCACAGGAGACCTGATTGGCAACGCGCTCTATCAGATTTCACTGTTCGCGCTGTTGGTGATGTGGATTGTGCTGGACCATCGGCAGGGAATCATCATCGGCATGGTATGCGGCCTGTGGGGTTCGACCGTCGGCAGCCGCACGCCGGAGTCGGTGCTGTACGCGAGCGGGCTGTTCGCCGCGCTGAATATCGGCTGTGCGTTGGTTGCCCTCACCCTGATGGGCCTGACTTCTGAGATTATTGAAAGCATCACCTCAGCAGACAATTTTATGTTGTTTCCAATTTCCGTTGCGATAGGGATAGCTGCCGCCCTCGCCCTGCGCGAAATCGCTTTGCGCTGGCTGTGGGCGCAGGTCTGCGGGCGCATGGGCGCGGACGGCACCGAGATTGTGATGGTATAGCGGTGAATACGCACTGGATGCCCCTGAGCCTGCGGTTATGGCGTGCGCTGTGGCACAACCCCGCCGCAGTCCCTAACGCCGAGCGCTGGATGGGCATCCTCGAACCGGCCTTCCGCGCCGAGCGCTATAAAACACTGGGCGCAGGCGACTTCCTCCAGATGGGCGGCGCACTGCTGCTCCTGCTGCTGTTAGGGCCTATTCTGCTGCTGCTCCTCGCGCTGACTGGTCTCATGGGCGGGACGATACGCGGCGGACTGACAGCGGGCATGGTCGCACAGCGGCTGGCGCGCCAATACACCGCTGGCCGCTTTGAGGTGCTGGCGCTGACCCCCGGCGGAGCGCTGGCTGCCTGCTGGGCCATCTTGGTCTACCACCACCACCGCACCGAACCACAGCACCCTGTCGCGGGGGTGGTGCAGAGCGCCCAACACCTCATCTCGGCCATCATCGGCATCGGGCTGGTGCTGGTCGGCGGACTGCTCGTGCTTGGGCTGGCAGAGAGTGATGGCACTGGCCTGAGCAGCAGCACCGCCGAAATCGCATTCAACGGGGTGACAGCGCTGGTCGCCTTGTTCATCTTGATGCGCCACGACGCTGCGACCGGGCCGCTGGTTGGTGCATCGGTCGGGTTCTGGGCGGGCGCGGGGGTGGCGCGCCAAGCCAACGGGCGGACGGCGGCCATCTTCATCTACACTGCGCTGGTCATCGGGGGCTGGCTGACGGTCATGGTGTTGTGGCTGGGGCTTCTGCCGATTTTAGGCGGCCACGCATGGTTCGCGCACCTCGCTGCGCTCGGCCTACATGTCGTTCTGCGCGAGGTGACCCTGATGTGGACGTGGCGGCGCGCCTGCCGTGCGCTCGACCTGCCCAGCGCCGCGCCAGTCGATGCGCCATACAAGAAAAAAAGGGCATAAATGCCGGTTTTTTTGAGGGCGCCTGCCGTTGTACAATATTGGGTACAAACAGGCAAAAGACCGCCCTAAACCAAAGGTAAACCGTCATGGCACTACTGCCCATTATCCAGCCGGACAACCCAACCCTCCGCAAAAAAGCTGTCCGCGTCAGCAGCTTTGGGCCAGAGCTGCAAAAACTCATCGATAACATGGTCGATACCATGATTGCCGCGCCGGGCGTCGGTCTAGCCGCTCCGCAGGTCGATGTCAGCCAGCGCCTCATCGTCGTGCGCTTGCCCGATGACGAAGAGAGCAAGAAAGAATATGGCGAGAATGCTGGGAAACTTTACGTCGTCGCCAACCCCAAAATCATCAAGGCCAGCAAGGATATGGTCGAGGGTGTAGAGGCGTGCCTGAGCCTACCTGGTTGGTTCGGCTCGGTCATGCGCCACGAGGAAGTGGTCATCACCGGCCAAGACCGCCACGGTAAGGAAATCCGCATCAAGGCGCAGGACTGGCTGGCGCGGGTCTTCCAGCACGAAATCGACCACCTCGACGGGCGCATGTACACCGACATCGCCGACGAAGTATGGCGTGCGGGTGAGCGCGGCGAA
>JALONW010000273.1 GCA_025454725.1 Anaerolineae bacterium | reverse complement strand
AATCAAGATGGAAATCCACGCCCACGGCATGGTCGAAAGCCAGCGCGGGGTGTCGAAACCGAGGTCGCGCAGGTAGTAGTTGAGCAGCCCACCCTGACTCTGGAAGATCCAGAAGCCCAGCAGGCCGACCACCGCCGACGACAGCACCCACGGCGCGAAGTAAATGGCGCGGTATAAATTGCGCCCAGCAAGGCTGGTATTCAACAGCAGTGCCAGCAGCAGCGGGATGATGATCAACAGCGGCACGCTCATCAGCACAAACTCGACCGTGTTGATGAGCGAATTCCAGAAGACGGGGTACTCGACCGTGCCGGGGGTGAACAGCGCCGTATAGTTGTTCAGCCCAACAAAGCGGACGGCCTCTGGGCGCAAAATATCGTATTCAAAAAAACTGACGATCAGCCCCAGCACAAAGGGGAAACCGACGAATACCCCGAAAAACAACAGATGGGGCAAGATAAACAAGTAAGGGACCCAATCCCAGCGCCGCCGGGGCGCTTCGGTCGGGGCTTGTGCCGCAGAGACTTTGGCGACAGCCGTCATTTTTACATTTCCTTTCCCCTGCCTCTCTTCTTGTGTAATTTGATAAACGCCTACGGATTTAACATTCAGCGGACGCGCAACGGCGCGTCCCTACAAATCGGGTCAGGCTGTAGGGACGCCCAATGGGGCGTCCGTGATGGGATAACCTGACTCCCCGTATCTGTTTATTAAATTGCATTCAGGAGAGGGGCTTAACGCGAAAGATGAACAGCTCCCCCTCTCCATACGGAGAGGGGGTTGGTGGGTGAGGTTCTAGCCCTCGCTCTCTTCTTCGCTTTCGCCCGTACCGTAGGTGGCGCGGTTCTGCTCCAGAATCTGGTTGGCGCGGGAGGCCGCGTTGTCCAGCTCGGCTTGGATGTCGGTGGCGCTGCCCGCGAGCAGGGCGCTGATGGCCTCGTCCAGCGGGCCGTAGGCGTCGGTGATGCCCGGAACCGACGGCGGGAAGAACACATACTCAGCCGACCCGGCAGCGATGTCGGCCTGCGGCAGGACGGCGGCGAATGCTTCGCTCTCACGGACGACCGTGCTGGCGGGGAGCTGACCAGCGCTCGACCACGTGACAGAGTTGTCTACCAGATACTTGATGAAGATACCGGCGGCGGCGTCACGGCAGGCGTCTTCGTCGGCCTGCGAGGGCAGCGCCAACTGGTGCGAACCTGCCCAAACGGCGGGTTGGTCGCCAATCTGCGGGACGGCGGTGGCGATGCCGTTGAAGAACACGCCCTCGCCGGTGACGTTGGTTGTCTGCCAGATGCCGTTCCAAATCATGCCGACCGTGCCGCCCTTGAAGGCGTTCAGTTCGGCGTCCACTTCAAGGTTGGGCTGCGAGTAGGCGACCTGCGCGTCAAGGAGCCACTGGGCGGCCATAACACCCGCCTCACTGTTCCAAGTCACTTCCGTGCCGTCCTCGTTGAAGGCCGAGCCGCCGTACTGGTGCAGCAGCATCTCGAAAATCTGGCGGATGGGGAAACCGCTGGTCACCATAAAGCCGTTGTTATCGCCCGCCGTCAGGGCAGCGGCAGCGGCGGCAAATTCTTCGCTGGTGGCCGGAGCGCCTTCAAGACCCGCCGCCGTCAGCAAATCGACGTTGACGAACATGGTCATCGGGTGGATGTCCAGCGGGATGGTGTAGTGCGAGTCGTTGACGTGACCGGCGTTCCAGACGGCTTCGGGGAAGTCTTCACTGTTGATGCCCGCCGCCTCAATTACGTCATCCATCGGGCGCAGGACATTGCGGTAGACCTGCGTGGCGATTTGGTCGGCGTGGATAATCGCCACGTCCGGCAGCGTGCCGCTGGCGGCTGCGGTGCTTAACTGGGTGTAGTATTCGCTCTGGGTGGTCATCACCACTTGGATGTTGGGGTTGGCTTCATTAAAGGCCGTCACCATGTCGCCCATGAACGGGCCATCTGGCCCGGTGAACGGGTTCCAGTATTCAAGGTTGACGGTTCCGCAGTCAGCGGGCAGTTCCAGCGCGTCTTGCGCGGCGAGGGGCATCGCCATCAATGCGAAGACCAAAAGCAAAAACGGTATCTTTTTCATCGTACATCTCTCCCTAGTGAGTAGTTAACGAACTGTAACACAAACGATTGCATTACGACCTATATTAAAATCCTCTCTCCGTTTGAACGTTCTACATCAGCCCATCGTCCGACGGGCTGGTTGTATTCTGAGGGGGTTAGGTGGACTGTCTGACGATTAGCTCACAGCCAATTTTGATGGTCTGGCGCGGGCGCTGCGGGTCGGCGATACGCTCGAAGAGCGCCTTGGACAGCGCGGTGCCAATCTCATGCGGGAACTGCGCGACCGTCGTGAGTTCTGGGCGCATGTACTGGGTCGCGGGGATGTTGTCGAAGCCGACGATGGCGATGTCTTCTGGGACGCGCAGGCCGCGCTCCAGCGCTACGTTGAGCGCACCAATTGCCATGATGTCGTTGCAGACAAACACCGCTGTTGGGCGCTCTGGGGCGTCTAACAGCGCGTTCATGGCCGCTGCGCCGCTTTCGTAGCTGAAATTGCCGGTGATGAACCACTCGTCACGCGGGCGCAGGCCGCAGTCTTCCAGCGCTCGCCGGTAGCCGTTGTAGCGGCGCTGCCCGACCTTAAAGGAGAGGTTTACGCCGATAAACGCGATTTTCTGGTGTTTTTTCTCGGTGATGAGCCAGCGCACGGCGTCGGTGGTTGCGCCCTCGTCGTCGGCATACACCACGTCGATGCGCGGATGCTCGATGCGGTGGGCCAGCACCGCGACCGCCACGCCGGTGCGGTCAATCAGCTTTTCGATGTCTGCCGCCGTCAGGTTGTAGGGGACCATAATCACCCCATCGACTGGGCGGCGCATGATGGCCTCGACGAAGCGCTGCTCATAGCTGTGGATGTGGTCGGTGTTGGCGATTAAAACATCGAAGTTCTGCTCGAACGCGGCGTCTTGGATGGCGCGGGTGATGGTGTGGTAGAACGGGTTAGAGATGTCCGCAATCATGACGGCAATCATGTTGGTGCGCTGCGTCCGCAGGCTGCGGGCGTTGACGTTGGGATAGTAGCCTAACTGCTCGGCGGCGGCGCGCACGCGAGCGCGGGTTTCCTCGCTGATGGGGGCGCGGACGGCGCTCCCACTCAACACCCGTGAGACCGTGCTGGGTGAAACGTCCGCTAAACGCGCCACGTCCGCTAAGATTGCGTGCTGTCGGCCATTCTTCTTCGCCATAAAAGGGTCTCTAAAATAATACTCTTAATGCAATCGATTGCATTGTGTTTACAGTTAATCACTTTTGGGCGCGGTTGTCAAGGATTTGGTTGATTTGGGCAGTCCGCCCGCTGGGTTTTCGGCATCAGCGTTGGGACACCCGCTTCTTTAGCCACGTGACCTATTCTAAAACCGGTCAGTTAACTGATTCACAATTAGTAAGCAGCCGCATAAGATAGAGTTATCACGCAAATACACGTGATACACACCTCACAGGAGTAAAGGAAAACCAATATGGCCCGTGAAACACTCCACGACCTTTTACTTGATGAGTTGAAGGACACCTACGACGCCGAACACCAGATCGTCAAGGCGCTGCCGAAGATGATCAAGGCCGCGACCTCGCCGGAATTGAAGGACGCCTTCCAGACCCACCTTGAGCAGACCGAAGGTCAGATTGCCCGCCTTGAGCAGGTTTTCGAGCTGCTGGGTGAGAAGGCTGACCGCAAGACCTGCAAGGCGATGAAGGGCTTGATTGCTGAGGGTGAAGACCTGATCAGCGAACATGAAGCCTCGCCCCTGTTGGACTCTGGCATGATCGGGTCGGCGCAGCGCATTGAACACTATGAGATCGCCGCTTATGGGACCAGCCGCGCCTATGCCGAGGCATTGGGCGAGGGTGAGGTCGCTGACCTTCTCCAGCAGACGCTGGACGAGGAGAAGGAGACCGACGAGCTGTTGACCTCCATCGGCGTCGAAATCAACGAGATGTGCGCCCGCGAGACCGTCGGTTCGAGCAGCGCCAAGACCAAATCGAACCGCAAGAGCTAGGCCACCCGTCAAGCTCCCGCCCTAAAACCAATAAACCAGCCCATACATTGTGGGCTGGTTTGTTTTGGCGTGACAGCGGCGGTAACACAACCTAGCACTGCCAGTCTAACGAAAAACATCCCTGCCCTGAACACAAGGCGGGGATGTTTTGCTGGCGCGTCTTATGACTGGCGCACGCTGGCAAATTCGGGCAGGATCGACTGCTCGTAGAACTCAAAGAACCTGTCCTGATCCGGTCCAATTTGGTGGATGTAGACGTGATCAAACCCGGCGTCGATGTAGGCTTGGATGGCGTCGAGGTGGCGCTGGACATCGTTGCCGCAGATGATCTCTTTAGCAATGTCCTCCTCTTTCACGCCTTTGGCAATTTGCTCAAAATGCAGTGGCAGCGGCATCTCGTAATTGACTGGGCCTTCCATGGCCGCGGTCGGCCACCATTCGTGGGCGGTTTTGATGGCCTCGCGCTCATCCTTGCCGCAGCACACCTTGACTTGGCCGTACTTGGGTAGGGATGTGCCGCCCGCCCCGTTAAACGCCTCAACGACTTCGCGGTCGGGCGACGTGTTGATGAGACCATCGCCCATCATGGCTGCCAGCTCACCGGACTTCTCGCCAGCGGCGGCGATGATGATGGGCGGTAGCTGGTCGGGGATGTTATAGATTTCGGCGTTGATGACATCGTAGAAGTCACCGTAGTGGGTCTGGTTGCCGCCTTGCCACAGCGCCTGGATGATCTCAATCGATTCGGCCAGCATCTCGGCGCGAGTACCATAGGGCGGCCACGGCTCGCCAGTGACGTGTTCGTTGAGGTTTTCACCTGTCCCCAGCCCCAATAAGAAGCGCCCCGGCATCATGCAACCGACTGTTGCGGCGGCCTGCGCGATGATCACCGGGTGGATGCGGATAATTGGGCAGGTGACGCCGGTCAGCACTTTGAGGCGTTCGGTGGCGTAGGCGATGCCACCCAACACTGACCACACGAATGAGCTGTTACCCTGTTTGGGGATCCACGGGTGGAAGTGATCGGAGATCGAAGCAAATTCAAACCCAACTTCCTCGGCGCGGCGAGCGTTCCGCACCAGTGTATTGGGCGCATGTTCTTCCGAGGAGAGTGCGTATCCTAACGAGACCATAGGGTCGAGTCCTTTCGTTTTTGCTGCTTTAAGGCAGTGGTACCTCGGTTGAGGTCGGGAACATCATCGGTGTGGGGGTCTGGTCTAGGTTGGCCGACGGGGTGGGGCTGAGGTCAAGCGTCGGGATGGGGGTAGCGGTCTGCTCAAAAATAACCTCGGCGATAGGGAGCTGCTGCGGCGCACCGACAGCACCACCCAGCCCGGCGGCAATACCCCCGACGACGATGGCGGCAAAGGCGGCCAGCGCGATGCGCGAGATGGCCTTCGTCGCCGCATCAGCAGCTTCACGCGCCTTCAGGTCAACCTCGTGGCGGACCTCATCCACCTTATGCTCAACGTCCGTCCGCATCTGCTTGAGGCGCTGTTCGGCCTCGTGCTGCATCTTGCGAATCTGCGACTCCGCCTCGGTGCGGATGCGCTCGGTCTCACCGCGTGCCTCGTTGAGCTGGTTTTCCCACTGGCTGAGGGTGGCCTGCGCCTGTTCTTCGGTCTGGCCGGTGCGGGTCTTGATAACATCAATCACCGATTCGCGG
>JALONW010000272.1 GCA_025454725.1 Anaerolineae bacterium | reverse complement strand
GGTGGTACCGAGGCGCTGGTGCAGCTTGCTGATGAACGAACGGGCTTCAACGCGCAGCTTGGCGTCGAGGTTGGACAGCGGCTCGTCCATCAAGAAGACCTGCGGTTCGCGCACGATGGCGCGACCGACAGCCACACGCTGGCGCTGACCACCGGAAAGCTGGCGGGGGCGGCGGTCGAGGAGCTGGGTGATGCCAAGCTGCTCGGCGGCTTCTTTTACGCGGGCGTCGATGATGTGCTTAGGGGTCTTGCGGAGCTTGAGACCGAAGGCCATGTTGTCGTAGACGGTCATGTGGGGGTAAAGAGCGTAGCTCTGGAACACCATCGCCACGTCGCGGTCCTTGGGGGCGACGTTGTTGACAACGCGGTCGCCGATCCAGATTTCGCCTTCGCTGATCTCTTCAAGACCAGCCAACATACGGAGGCTGGTTGATTTTCCACAGCCTGAAGGACCTACAAAGACCAAAAACTCCTTGTCTGCAATATCAATATTGAGATCATTGACGACTGCTGCATTACCATAGCGTTTGTACACGTTGCGAAAAGTCACGCTTGCCATTGAAAGTCTCCAACCGAGAAAAACGCGGAACCGGGTAAGGGAATGTCTGTGCAATATGCACAAACTTGTTGCAAAGTTGGCTGAATTCCACTTTGTCACGTTCAGATTATAATCAGCCACGGCAGATGATGCAAAGAATTGGTCTTAGAATCAGGATTAGAAAATCTCATGCAGCAAACTGTGAATGGTGAACTCGTCAGCATTGGGACCGAAATTTTATTAGGGGAGATTACGGACACCAACTCGGTCTACCTCGCCAAGCTGCTGCGCGGCTATGGTGTGAACATCTTCTACATGACCTCGGTTGGCGATAACCACGGGCGAATCGTCTCGACCATCAAGCAGGCGATGGCGCGCTCTGACCTCGTGATTACGTGCGGCGGACTGGGACCGACGGTCGATGACATGACGCGGCAGGCGGTTGCTGAAGCTACTGGGCGTTCGCTGGTTTTCCGGCAAGACCTGATGGACCAGATTGAGGCTCGCTTTAGAACCTTTAACGTGCGGATGAGCGAGAACAACCGGCGACAGGCCTATCTGCCAGACGGCGCGCTGGTGGTCGAAAACGCGGTTGGGACTGCACCGGCGTTCATTGTGGAGCATGAGGGGTCGGTCATCGTCAGCCTGCCGGGTGTGCCACGTGAACTGAAGTTTCTGATGCAGGAGAAAATTCTCCCGTACCTACGGGCGAAGTATGCGCTGGGCATCATCAAGGCGAAGGTGCTGCATACGGCTGGGATTGGTGAGAGTATCCTCGACGAGATGATTGGGACGGATTTGCTGGAACAGAGCAACCCGACGGTCGGGCTGGCAGCGCACAACGGTCAGGTCGATGTGCGGGTGACGGCGAAAGCTGACAGCGAGAACGAAGCCGATGTGATGATATTGGAAATGGAGCAGCACATCCGCAGTCGGGTTGGTAACTGGATATACGGCGCGGATAGTGATACGCTGCACGGGGTATTTTCCGCGCTAATGCAGGAGCGCAGTCTAGGGCTGGTGGTGGTACAAGCCGGGCTGGACAGCGGCATCACGGCGATGTTAGCAAAAGCTGATATGGGCGTGACTCAAGCGCATTTCGACACGCCAGAAGCGCTGGGTGAGGAAATCGGTGTTTTCAGCGGAGGGATGCGCGAACTGGCAGAACAGTCGGCTGCAGTGTGGCATGTGCAGCACCCGGATTCGGTGATTATTGCGATTGCCAGTCAGCCAGATGTGGACGAATCGGATGACGCGGCAGAGAGTACCGCGGTCTGCGTCATAGTCGGTGAACAGACACGCACACGGGTCTATGGGTTTGGGGCGCGGTCTGAAGTGGTACAAACGTGGATGAAGACGTGGAGCTTGGCGCAGGCTTGGTCAATGGTCAAAGAAATGGGCAGAGCATGAAGACGTTTACAGATAAGGTAAAGGCAATACAAGCGGAAACCGGCGGAAATTGGCTGTTGAACCTGTCGCCAGAGGTGGAAAAACTGCCGCTGGACATCCAGCGCTACGATGACCCATTTTTACCGTATCTCCGTGTTATCCATCGTGCGGCGGCGGGGATGGTGTGCGGATATGTGTTCGACCTTGGCGCGTACCTGCGGATGGGGGCAGCGGGCGCGGTGGCGCTGGAACGCTCCATCGACCTCGTGGGCGAAACACACCTGACAATTTTAGACTCGGGATTTGGGTCTGACCGTTATGTGACGCTGTGGGAAGAAACGGCATTCGGGTGTGATGCGCTGACACTCCGGGATGCAAGCCTGTTGGCCGCGTATTCAGGGCGTGCTGACCGCTGCGCGTTCATTGTGGGCGGAGATGAGTCTATACCGGCTTACGACGCCTCTGGGCGCATCTTCCGTGTCGATGGGCTGACACTGCGGATGCTACCAGAGGATACGCTGTTCCGAGCGCGCAGTTTGAACTTTGAAGACACACTGCGTGAGGTCTTGGCACAGGCGGTCGCCGATGCTGGCTGATGAACTGTTCGCGTGTGGGTTAATTCAGGTCACATTACCGGCAGGGGCGGAACACGCACAGTTGGATATACGGTTCGATATGCTGCCGTCGTACCCCGCGCTGCTGGCAAGCATCGGGACGGCGGTGATGCCACTGATTGGCGATGACATCGAGCGGCTTGTATGTCCGTCGGACAGCGTGGCGCTGGGGGTGGCAGTCAGCCTTGTCACGGGGCTGCCGTTGGTCTGGCATACGGGAGTGATGGGAACGCCAACACAGAACTTTGTCGGGGCGTATGATATCGACCACCCAACGCTGTTGGTTCGTCTAACCGACAGTGTGCCGGATAAGACCGAATTGGATACTTTCATCCGAGAAGCGGGGCAGGTGGGCTTAACGGTGGTCCAACAGGTGGCACTGTTGGGAGATAAAAATAACAGCGCCGTGCTGGTTGACCTGCACGACGCTGTTTGGGCAAGGGTTAACGCGGGAAAGCTGCCCGCTGCGCTGGCGGAGACCGCTATTCGTCGTCGCCGAGACTGAGAATGGCCATAAAGGCCTCTTGAGGCACTTCGACTGAGCCAATCATCTTCATGCGCTTCTTGCCCTTCTTCTGCTTCTCCAACAGTTTCTTCTTGCGCGTGATGTCGCCGCCGTAGCATTTGGCAAGCACGTCCTTACGCATGGCGGCGACGTTGGCACGAGAGATGATGCGCTTGCCAACGGCGGCTTGAATAGGGACAACGAACTGCTGGCGCGGGATTAACTCTTTTAGACGGGTCACAAGGCGCTGTCCCTTGCTGTAGGCGTCATCGGTATGAACGATGAGGGCGAGGGCGTCAACGGGTTCATTGTTAACCAGCACATCGAGCTTGACCAGTTCACCGGCCTCGTAGGTATCGAATTGATAATCGAGACTGGCATAACCACGAGTGACGCTCTTGAGTTTGTCGTAGAAGTCAATAATGACCTCCGCCAGTGGCATCCGGTAATGGAGGACAACACGGGACTTATCAAGATATTCGGTGGTCGTATAGACACCGCGTTTCTTAATCACCAACTCCATGATTGCGCCAATGAACTCCTGCGGCGCGTAAATTTGAATCTTCATCCACGGCTCGCGAATCTCTAGGATGGTTGATTCGTCGGGGAGACCGGCGGGGCTGTCGATTTCGATTTCCTCACCGCCGCGCTGTGAGACTTGGTACTTCACGCTGGGGGCGGTGGCGATGATGTCGAGGTCGTATTCACGCTCTAGGCGTTCTTGGATGATTTCCATGTGAAACAGACCGAGGAAACCGACACGGAAACCGAAGTTTAGCGCTTGGGAGCTTTCTGGCTCGAAGGTGAGGGAAGCGTCGTTGAGCTGAAGTTTCTCCAGCGCCTCGCGCATCTCGCCATATTCGTCGTTGTTGGTGGGGTAAATACCTGCGAACACCATCGGCTTGGCCTGTGCGTAGCCGGGAAGGGCCTCTGGCGCGCCGTTAATGGACAAGGTGATGGTATCACCCACGCGACATTCGCGGACGGTCTTAAAGCCAGTGGCGATATAACCGACTTCGCCGGTCTTTAAGCCTTCGATGGGCTGCATGGAGGGATTGAACACGCCCAGCTCTACCGGCTCGAAAACCGCTTGGGTCTGCATGAGCTTGAGCTTATCGCGCTTGGTGATTGACCCATCAATGATGCGGACGTAGGCAATCACACCCTTATAGGCATCGTAGTGCGAGTCAAACACGAGGGCGCGCAGCGGGGCGTCTGGGTTGCCGGTAGGGGCGGGGACAGTCTGTATGACGCGCTCCATGACCTCTTGGATGCCGATGTTGTTCTTCGCGCTAATCAGCACCATCTCCTCGGCAGCGAGGCCGAGCATCTCTTCAACCTCTTGGGCGATTTCATAAGGGCGCGCCGCCGGAAGGTCAATCTTATTCACAACAGGCAGCAGCTCTAGATTCTGCTCCAATGCGAGGTAGACGTTGGTGAGGGTTTGCGCCTCGATGCCTTGGCTGGCGTCCACGACGAGGATAGCGCCCTCGCAAGCTTGTAGTGCGCGGCTGACCTCATAGGTAAAGTCTACGTGGCCGGGAGTATCGATGAGGTTGATAAGATATTCTTGACCGTCGAGTGCGGTATAGACCATGCGGACAGCCGAGGCTTTAATCGTCACACCGCGCTCACGCTCCAAGTCCATGCTGTCGAGAAGCTGCGCCTGCATATTACGGTCAGCGACCGTATTGGTGAGCTGTAGAAGCCGGTCAGCCAACGTCGATTTGCCGTGGTCAACGTGGGCGATGATACAAAAATTGCGGATATGGGACTGGTCCATGCGCTACCTTGAGGTACACCAAAAAACTACCGGGACATTATCGTCAGCAGTATAGCAGAAAAGGGTGAGGAATTGATTGCCCTATGCTGAGAGCGCGTGGGCGATGGCGGCGTCGAGGTTAAGACCGGGGGCGCTACCAGTCGCTGAAGGCTGGAACCACGCGAGGAACTCGACATTGCCAGCCGGGCCAAGGAGCGGTGAGCGTTCGAGGCCAGTGAGTTTGAAGCCCAATGACAACGCGAAGTCGGCGACATCGTGCATGACGCGGCGGTGGATGTTGGGGTCGCGGATGACCCCAGCGCCCTTATCAACCTCTTTCTTACCGGCCTCAAACTGAGGTTTTATGAGGGCAATCACGTCAGATTGAGGGGTAAGCCAGTTTTTGATGGGCGGCAAAATAAGCTTGAGCGATATAAACGAGGCGTCGATGACGACCAGCGATACCGGCTCTGGCAGCGATTCGAGATGGCGGGCGTTGGTGCGCTCCATCACGACAACGCGAGGGTCCTTGCGTAAGGTCGAGTCAAGAATGCCGTAGCCTACGTCAATGGCATAGACACGGGTCGCGCCGTTTTGAAGCAGACAGTCAGTAAAACCACCGGTGCTTGCGCCTACATCGGCACAGGTTATACCCGCGACGGCGATGGGAAAATATTTGAGAGCGCCTTCAAGCTTTTCGCCGCCACGGCTGACGAAACGAGGTTTTTCTTTGAGGGCAATTTCGATGGTTTCGGGGAACTTTGTGCCGGGCTTATGTGCCTTCTCACGGGTAGGGGCGAGGCCGCGCTGGTGAACGATGAGGTCGAGCCGCTGGTGTCCGGCTTTGTCGGTCATGGTTAGCCTTTGGTCATGTAAATGATAATGTCGAGGGGGTTGGGCGTTTCTTCATCTACGACTACGCCGTCGGCGTTGATGGGAAGGTAGCCATCTACGGAGATGATGACACTGTAAGGTACTGTAAAACGCAGCGGTCGGCTGAACTGAAAACGGCCATCACGGTCAGTGGTGGTCAGGCTATAGAGTTGGTTGGCATTGTAGATAAAGTCAATCACAGAAAACGCTTCGCTGAGGATGAAAATCGTGGCGTTTGGGATACCGAGGCCGGTATCCCCGTCAATGAGGACGCCGCGAAGCTGAACACCTTCCGGTTCGGCGAACGGGTCGATGGGAAGCTGGCCAATGCCAACCGAGATGGTGGTTGACCGGAGCAGGATGTTGTTCATCAGCAACTCCATCTCATAAGTGCCATCGGGAATGGCCGTATCGGAGCCAATCTGGACGGTAAAGCCGGAACCGTTTTCGCCCTGAGACCATGAAGTCACTTGGTCGAAAAAAACCTCGTTATCGACCATCAGGCGGAGCTGCCAAAGTGTGCCGGGTGCAATCTGTTCCCAATCGAACAGGGTGAAAATCGACGGCGGTGGGTTGGTGACTGAGGTCGAAGCGCGCGCTGTGAGCGCTTCGTTGATGTCAGACGCCACCACAAATCGTTCGTTGGTAAAGACACGGGGGCGGGCGTCGGCGCGGCTGCCCGCGATGGTAAAGTCTGCGAGAGAAGACAGGCGACCTTCGATGTAAAGCGCCAGACGGTAGCGCCCCGGCAACAGGCCAGCGGGGTCGCTTACGGAAGTGCTTTGCGCGCCGTTAGAACCCAACGACCATGCCTCGCTAGCGCGAGCAATCTCTTGATTGCCAAAGTACCAGATAGCCGTCCACTCGAGACCCGTCGTCATGTTGTCATAGATGAATTGAGCGTCAACGATGGGGCCAACACCGAGGATATAGCCATTACCAAAAATTTGTTCCCCTTCTCGCAGCACAAATTGGATGTTTCGGAAAGTGGGCAGTGGTTCAGGTCCACCGCCAACCTGTAGGGGAGGAGCCTCGCCAGCACTAACCCCATTGACCAGTAATTGGAAATTGTATTCGCCGTTGGGTAAAGATTGACCCGTTAGGCCAATATACCACAGACCACGCTCACCACCGCTCCAACGCACCGGCGGAAGGCTGAAGATGGCGCTGGTACTGCCATCGATGGTGACGCGAAGTTCATAGATGGTCTCCGGCGTCATAAATTCGTAATCGAAAAACAGATAAAGGCTGCTGGTGCCACTGGGCAGGCTGCTGATAACGGTTGTGGGCATGTCGTTGTTGGCTGAGGGTGCAAAGAACAGGTTTGACACCCTAGGTTCTAGACCACTGGCGACGAACGCTTGGTTCTGGGCGGTTGGGAGGGTGACATCAATCCCCAATGAAGCGCTGCGGATGAGGGGTAAGGCGAAATCGGAGGGACGGAGGGCGTTAATCGCGCCGCCGAGGGGTACGCACAGGTCCGAGGCGTTGACGAGTCCGTCGAGATTGGTGTCTTGAAAACGGGCACAAGCGGTGGCGCTGGCTTGACGGGCGAGAGGGGCAGTGGTGGGTATCCCCACCAGCAGCCCATCACGGTTATATGCTCCGCCGCCGCTGAAGACGCCAGGAACCTCTGCGAGTGTGTCGGATACTGAACGAAACTTAACCCATGCGCGCTCACCGCCACGGGGTTCCCCCGTAAAACCCTGAACGGTTGCGCTCAGGGCGGTGGCTGCATCTTCACCTGAGAGACCGGGGTAACCTACAACGGTGATGGTGTCATCTAGGTTAAGGGAACTGCCCTCGGCTAGCTCGACAAAGGGTAGGTCGATGTTCTCATTGATGACAGCACGCCCGTTAATTTCGGCACTGACACGCAGCAATGCAATGTCGAGGCCGGGGTCGGCTTGAATAACCTCGGCTTGGTAGGATAAAACCGGCGCTTCCCCCTCACGTACATTGAGTGCGACCAGCAAGGTGTCGCCCGTGCAGTCAGGGTTTGGGATGGTGCTGTGGGCGTTGGTTAGGATAAGGCCGGTACGGGTGACAAGTGTGCCGGAGCTGACACAGGTGATATAAGAGGTCGTTGGGGTGGTGCGGACCTGCATCACCAAGACCGTAGCGCGTAAGATGCGGTTTAGGTCAAAACTAGGGGCAACTTGGGCTTGGATAAAAGCAGGGCTGAGGCACAGCAAACCGGCCAGACAACCCCACAGCAGTAAACGTTTGTTCATAGATGGTTAGTAGTCCAGAGTTTCTAGGAAACGTTCAAAGATGGCGTAATCGCGGTCGAAGGTGTTGGCGTCGGCGGTGAAAGATACCAGGATGACCTGATTGCGCCGGACGATGAAGACATCTTCGCCGATGACCACGGCAGGGATGAGCTGTAGAAAGGGGTCGTCTAGGTCAGAGACAAAGGTGTAATCGACGATGGTGGTGATATCGTCTAGGCCAAAGGCGCGCTCTGAGACCGACAAAATCTTGTAGAAGGGAAGGTCAATGCGGCGCTGGAGCGCGAGGGTATCGATGAGATTTCGGACGCTCATCCCCGGCGAAAACGGCAGCACACGAATGTTGATGCGGGTATTGAACCCAGCGCGCTGGGTATCGCGGACATCAAGGACAACGCCGGGGGTTGTATCGAACAGCCAACTTTCCGGGTAGAAGGCGGTGATGCCGACCTCACTGTTGGTATAGGGTGTGATGGCATATAGCGCGGAGTCACGTAGGTTCGCGCCAATAAACAATGCGAGCGCGCAGTAGATGAGGGTGAAATAGTGTGCAAAGCGCTGGGTACGGGTCGCCTCGCGGGCGGTGGTTTCGATAATCATGGTGCAGCTTTTAGCGCTCTAGCTCGCGGTCGGCGGCACGGCGTTCGGCATAGGTAAAAAGGGTATAGATGAGGAAAAGGCCACCGAACAGGAACGCGCCAGTAAAACCGATGCCCAGCACATGGCGCTGGACGGACGCGCCGATAATGGAAAAAGTGGCATTCAGAAAACCGCTGTAGAGAGGGATGCTTAGGCCAGTGACGAGTGAGCCAAGCGCGATAATAAAGGGCATAAACAGCGCGGGCGCGGAATCGAAGCGAACCGCCGACAACCCGTAAGCGACCACACAGTTGGCAACGGTGAGCGTCGCAAAGATTGATAACGTATGGGCAGCTACGACATAAGGGTTGGGCTGACCTGTTACGGCAAATTCGAGCGAAGGTAGCATCCCATAACCAAGGGCGGCAGCGGCGGCATAAGCCAATGTGTCATAGCGGTACCGGAGATTTTCCTGCCACGTGAGGGTGTACAAGACAAGGTAGGCGAGGCCAACCTGTACGATACCTACGGTAAAGGTGTAGCCAACAATGCGACCAATGGCCGTCCCCAGCGGGAGCCATTCTTGTACCCGTAAGAACTCCTCGACCAAGGGTTGACCGACGGCGCGGGCAATCAACACCGAAAACAGGAATACGGCGAGGAGCTGGCGGCGCGGCTGAGGGACGGTGCGCTCGGCCAACCAAGAGAACAAGACCCAAAACACCAATGGCAACAAAGCAATCGCAATGTTCAAGATGGGACGGATGGTGTCGGGGATGGAAACGCCGAGGATGCCAAACAGTACGAAACTGACTGCGGCGACGCTGGTCAGTCCGATATTTTCGATGATGATGCTCCGCCAGACCGAGCGGTAAGGGCGGATTTCCTCTTCTTCACGGGGCGGGGTGAGGAGCCGGGCGCGGTAGTCGGTCATGGGTTGTTCATTCCAAGCATAGGGGGCTTGTGCTAAAATTTCCGCCTAGATAACACCGCCAGTATACGCGGGTATCCCCATCCGTTCAACAGAGACCCCCCTATGCTATCTATGCGTTTGCTGCGTTGGTCGCCAAGACGTGCCTTGGTGATGATGATTGTGTCCGGTGTGATGCTGCTGACCGGCTGTACCAGCGGAAACGAAAGTGGCACGACCGTCAACCGGATTGTGTATGGACTGACGCTTTCACCCAGCGGGTTTGACCCCCACATCCATCAGTCTTCCGAGATGGGGATTGTGCTGAGACAGGTCTACGATACGCTGCTATACCGTGACCCATCGACCGGCGGGTTTGTAGCAGGGCTGGCGCGGACATGGTCTATTTCGGAAAACCAGACGGTTTATACGTTCGAGCTGCGGGAAGGGGTGCGCTTCCATGACGATACCCCATTCAATGCCCAAGCAGTTGCGGCCAACCTAAACCGGATTGTGGCGGCAGATACGCGTTCGCAGAATGCGGCGACGCTGCTGGGGCCGTATGACGGCTATACGATTGTGGATGAATACACCATCGAAATCCGGCTGACCGAGCCATATGCGCCGCTGCTGGATTCCTTTAGCCAGTTCTACCTTGGCATGGCAAGCCCGACAGCTCTGGCGGAATATGGAGTCGAACGCTACCAGTTCAACCAAGTGGGGACTGGGCCTTATCGCTTCGTCGAATACATCCCGGACGAGCGCTTGGTCATCCGGCGCAACCCGGCCTATGCGTGGGG
>JALONW010000271.1 GCA_025454725.1 Anaerolineae bacterium | reverse complement strand
GTCGCCCGCGCTCTCGTCCCCGATAACCGCCTGCTCCTGATTGACGAGCCGAGCGAGGGACTCGCGCCGGTCATCATCGAACAGCTCATCGCGGCGATTAAGCGGCTGTCCGGTCAGGTATCAGTCTTGCTGGTCGAGCAGAATTTTCGCGTTGCCAGCAAGTTGGCGCAGCAGTATGTCATCATCGACGACGGCCACAGCCCGGTCAGCGGCCAGATGGCCGACCTTGTGGGCGACTCCGCCCTGATTCAGCGCTATTTGGGGGTGGCTTAACCATGTTGTCGGCTCAACGGTCTTCGCTGATTGCGATTGTGGTGATTTTCCTCGGTTTGGTCGGAGTCGCGTACTCCAACGCCAGCAGCTTGGGCGGTTTCGGGATTACGGTTTTGTCCGGCCTGTTCCAAGGGATGCTGCTGTTCCTTGTCGCGTCTGGGCTGTCCATCATCTTCGGGCTGATGGACGTGCTAAACCTCGCGCAGGGGAGCTATTTCATGGTCGGGGCGTATGTCGCCTATGACGCGCAGCACATCGGCGGCTTGATTGACCTGACCAACGCCATCCCCGACCCTAATTTACGCTTTGTCGTCGCGGTGCTGGCGGCAGTGATGGTCGGTGCGCTGTTGGGTTATCTGCTGGAGCGCGGATTACTTCGCCCGCTGTACAGCCGCCCGATTTTCCAGCTGGTGCTGACGTTTGGCGTGTCGCTGGTCGCGCTGGAACTGGTCAAATTTATCTGGACAACCACGCCCTACAGTTGGACGGAATTGTTCGGCGTGCGCGAGAGTTTCTTCGAGCTGTTCGGCCAGCGCTTCAGCACCTACCGGTTATTCGTTGTCGGGATGGGTGTCGCCTTGATTGTGGCGATTGCGCTGCTGCTTCAGCGCACACGCATCGGCATCATCATCCGCGCCGGGGTGGAAGACCGCGAGATGGTTCAGGCGCTGGGGATTAACGTCCGGGCGGTCTTTACGCTGGTCTTTACGCTGGGCTGCGCGGTGGCTGCCTTCGGCGGCGCGATTGCCGCGCCATTTTTGGGTGCTTCGACCACGCTGGGCAATGTCTTCCTGCTGCAAGCCATCGCCGTGGTGGTGTTGGGCGGCATGGGCAGCTACACCGGCACGGCGGTGAGCAGTGTGTTGGTTGGACTGGCGATTTCGGTCGCGCAGGACGCAGCGATTGGCACCTCGTTCGCCGCGCTGCCCAGCATTACGCCGATGCTGCTGCTGGTGTTGGTCTTATTGGTACGCCCCAGTGGGTTGTTCGGGAATTCGAGGACTTAGGTGATGGCTGTTTTCCTAACATGGCTGCGCGGCTCTGGCTGGATGTGGATACTGCTGGTCGGCCTGATTGCCTTCCCGTTTGTGGTCGGCGCGGCCACCGACAGCAGCCCGTTCGGCGTCGCACGCGGCGACCGGATGATTATGCGCGGCGATTCGGTTCGCTGGCAGGCGGTCTTCATTGAGGTGTATATCCTCGCCATCCTCGCCATGAGCTATAACTTGTTGTTTGGCTTTACCGGTGTGATTTCATTCGGCCATGCGCTGTTCTTCGGCGCGTCGGGTTACGTTCTCGGCTTGATGTTGGAATATACCCCGTTGGATACGCCGCTGGCGCTGGCACTGGGGGTGGTTGCTGCGATTGCGGTCTGCGGTCTGCTTGGCCTATTGGTCGGGGTGGTGACGTTACGATTAAAAGGCGTCTACTTCACCATCTTCACGCTGGCGGTGGCTGAGATGGCCTTCATCTTCTTTGGGCGCTGGCAGGTCACCCGCGCTGAGGACGGTTTCGCTATTACTGACCTCCCGCTGTGGCTCGACCCATCGCAAAATCGCCTCAGCTTTTACTATGTGGCGCTGGCGCTGGCCGTGCTGACCTTCCTGTTTATCCGCCGCTTGGTCAATTCCCCAACCGGCGCTGTGTTCAAGGCTATCCGCGAAAACGAAGACCGCGCCCAAGCGATGGGTTATAACACCATCAACTACAAGCTGCTGTCCATCTGCCTTGCCGGAATGTTGGCAGGCGTGGCGGGCATCCTGCAAGTTATCCTGAACAAGAAGGTCGGACCGGAACTGCTGGGCGTGGCTTACACGGTTGACCCGCTGCTGATGACCATCATCGGCGGAATCGGGACGTTCACCGGCCCCATCATCGGTGCGGGCGGCCTGCACTTTCTCGATGTGTTCCTGCGTGATGCCCAGTTCACGCTCGGCGATACGGTGGTCAACGTCGCCAACATCTGGGGGCTGCTGCTGGGCGTCATCTTCATCTTGGTGGTGATTGTCTTCCCGTTCGGGGTGGTCGGGACGTGGCAGCGTTGGCGGGCAAGGGTAAAAGTGATGAGAGGAAAGTGATGAGTGATGAGGTTTGGGCATGACTCACGATAAACTCTCAAGGTGTGTTTGCAATGAACCTTCATACAGGCTTTGCGGTTATGGTTTCGGCGGGTCGGCAAGCCGACCCCTACACCAAATTTCGCTATTGGCGACCCAAAACCAACGGTTTTAGGATATAGGAGCACGCTTGCGCGCCCGCTGACATTTTCGTCCAATCCTGTCCTATCCGCCCAATTTGCAAACACCCTCTCATCACGCATCACTCGCTACTCATCACTTGAACAGGCTATACCATGGTCAAAATTGGCGTGGTTTTCCCCCAAACTGAAATCGGCACGGACGTAGCGGCCATCCGTGATTACATCCAAGCGGTAGAGGGCATGGGTTATACCCATCTGCTGGCCTATGACCATGTATTGGGTGCAGATATCAGCACCCGACCAGACTGGCGCGGCCCTTACACCTCCGACACCCCGTTTCACGAGGTGCTGACGCTGTTCAGCTACGCGGCGGCCATCACCACACGTTTGGAGCTGGTGACGGGTATTCTGATCCTCCCGCAGCGGCAGACCGCGCTGGTTGCCAAGCAGGCCGCGCAAGTCGATCTCCTCAGCGGCGGACGACTGCGCCTCGGCGTCGGCATTGGCTGGAACGAGGTCGAATATGTGGGGTTGGGTGAGAATTTCAGCGTGCGAGGCAAGCGCAGCGAGGAACAGATTGCGCTGCTGCGGGCGCTGTGGACCAATGAGGTCGTGCGGTTTGAAGGGCGCTGGGACACCATCCCCGACGCTGGGATTAACCCGCTGCCCGTCCAGCGCCCCATCCCGCTGTGGATTGGCGGCGAGGCCGACGCGGTGCTGGACCGCATCGCCCGCATCGGTGACGGCTGGTTCCCACAGTCGCCGCCGCACGACGCAGCGCGGGCGCAGGTCGAACGGCTGCACGGGTTTTTGGAGAAGGCCGGGCGTAAACCGTCAGACCTCGGCATTGAGCCGCGCCTGAACCTCAGCCGCCTGTCGCCGGATGGGTATGGCCGCTTTATCGAGGACTGGACGGGGCTGGGCGCGACTCATTTCAGCGTCAATACGATGGGGCTGGGCTTGCAGACACCCGCCGACCACCTGCGCGTGCTAACAGAGGTCGCGGGCGTGATGGGGGTGGGGTAGTCCACACACCGTCCGTTATAATCACCGTCCCCGGTGGGTTAACCATTGGGGACGGTTTTTTCGAGTCGAGAGAGGATCATTCAAAATGATTACCACGCCATCAGGGTTGCAGTACGAAGACATCAAGGTCGGCACGGGCGACGAAGCCAAGCCGGGGATGACGGTGGAAGTGCATTACGTCGGCACGCTGACCGACGGCAAGAAATTTGACAGCTCCCGCGACCGGAACGATACGTTCAAGTTCCCACTCGGCGCTGGTCGCGTGATTAAGGGCTGGGACGAGGGCGTGGCTGGCATGAAGGTCGGCGGGACGCGTAAGCTGGTTATCCCGTCGGAACTGGGCTACGGCGCGCGCGGGGCGGGGGGTGTAATCCCGCCCAACGCGACGCTCGTGTTTGAAGTCGAACTAATCGGCGTGCGCTAACCGCCCATCGCGTTGAGGACGCGCTCCAAGACCTGTAGGGCGGTCAGGTTGCGCGTCCCATAGCCCGATTGCAGGGCTTCTGGGCTGGCGAAGTTGGCGCTGTCGAGGTAGCCGCCCGGCGGCCAAGACAGGTGGATGCCGTCGCCGCTGACGCCGCTGTTGGGCAGGCCGTTGAGCGCCGCATTTAAATCCCACAGCGGGACATCGCGGTTGGCGGCGGTCTGCCGGATGGCGGCATTAAAGGCGTCCACGCCGTCACGATAGCCGTCACGGTAGGGGATGGTGGTCAGCACCGGAATCACGCCCCGGTCAATGCTGATGTCTACGATGCGGTTGAGGTTGGCGGCGAACTGGTCAGCCGTAACATAAAGCAGGTCGTTCGTCCCCAACTGGATGAGCGCGACGCTGGGCTTCACCCGGTCATACTCACATTCCAGCGGCGAGACCTCGGTCTTGCAGACCGACGGGTCGCGGAAGCGCGGCTCCAGCGCGATCATGGTCGTCCAGCCGCCGCCCGCCGAGACCGAGACATGCGTGAAGCTGTTGAAGCTGGGCGTGCGGAAGGCGTCGATGACGCGCTGAAGGCCGCCATACGCGCCGAGGTTGTACGTCCCACGCCCAATGGCGTCCAGTGAATATTCGCTCACGCTCATGCTGTCACCGACGCGGGTGAACACACCGCGCTGATTGCCGAGCGCCTGTCCACGTTCATAAATGGCGCGTACGCCGCGCACGTTGACCGCCGGGCCGACGCTGGCGCTGGTCGTGGGGGTATCGCTGCCTCCTGAGGTCGTCGTCACTGGGGCGCTGCCCCCTCTGCGGATGACGTACTGCGCCGAGACCCAGCCGGTCTCGCCTGCCGGGGTGTTGACGTTCAGCCACGCACCATCCGCCGATTGAGCGATGATTTCCAGTGAGGTATTACCCGGCAACTCGCGGATGATGCCCGCCGACAGGCTGGCGTCGGTTCGCAGGCGCAGGCTGACTCCCGGCCTGACCACTGCGCCTCCGCTGGATGGGGCTGCGCTGGTAGTCGTCGTGGGCTGGGTGGGGGTGCTGCTTGCTGGGGTGGTCGGCTGGCCGCCGCCGATGACCGGGATGGTCTCGACCGGGACGAGCGCGACGACATAGCCCCATGCCAGCCAGCCGGTTTGCCCGGCGGCAGTGGCCTGATACCACTGACCGTTGGCGGTGCGCCCGACCAGCGTGAGCGGGGTCCCGCCTGCCAGTTCTGCGATAATTGTGCTGGTTAGCGACGGCGCTTCACGCAGGCGGACGGTGGTCGCCATGTCTTTGACGTGGCCATTGGTCTCCTGCGCCGAGAGGCCGGTTGCCAGCGCAGCCAGTAGCACGGCCAGCAGGCCAGCGATAAGGCGGTAACGACGAATCATCGGACAAACTCCTCAAACAAAAGCGGTTGGTGCATGATGACACACATTATTCAACAGGACTCGGTCGGTTGCGAGTGCGGGGATAGGGCGTGGGGGCGGACGATGGTACGGTTTGCGCCGTGTGATAGCATGATGGTCTATTGAGAGTCGGCGAATCGTAGGATGGGCGCTGCGTTGGGACGTTCTAAGGGTGGGCTGTGGTGGAAGCTGGCGCTGTTCCTCGCGCCGTTTGCGGTTGGTGTATCGGCGCTGACCGGATGGCTCGTCTATGTGGGCGAGGCCATGCCGTTGGCGTGGGTGGTGGACGCCCAGCATGATGATGACCTTGTGCTGTACCGCCCGCGCTACGGCAACCGCGACCAGCAGTTTAAGCTGATGGCGGCCAATGCCCGCCGCGCCGAGGTCTTGGCGGTTGGTTCGTC